>SMXJ01000024.1 GCA_004356305.1 Bacteroidota bacterium
CCGGTGAAAGAAAGTCCTGCAATCCATGCCCACAGTCCACGGCTTGAAATAGACTTAAACCATACGCCGTTATTTTTTATTCCTTCCAGCTGCCCGCTATAAGCGCCCTTGGCAAAGAGAATAATGCCGGTGGTTAAGGCTGTTAATGCGAAAGTTAACCAAACAACTTTATTAGGAAAATCGATATTGAATCCTGCCAATAATAAAATGGCTAGCCCTGTAAGCCCAAGTATCGTGGCTATTTTTTGAGTAGTGTTTAAACTTTTTGGGGGCTGTCCGGTCAAGGACATATCTCTTTGTATTGAACTCATTAGCTAGGCGTTTACGGTTTGATTGTTATAGGCTGCAAGGATCTGTGTTTCCAGTTTTTTATAGAACTCCGGCTCAAAATTGGCTTCCTGAAGATGCTCGATCACATAATTTGTACTGCGTTCTTCGGTGAGCCAACGGTCGAATACCTCATGACGCATTCGGATTCCGAAATTATTAATCCCCAAAAATTTTCCGGTAGAACTTTCCGTACAAATCGTGATACATTTAGTGTCGTCCTCGTGTTTCCAATGAAAGTGTGTCTCGTTTTCTCGAGGTTTGGGGAACACCCATCCATAAGTTTGATACTCTATATCTAAAAATTTAGCGCTGTTGAACCAGTGTCCGGGATTGTATTGAATTTTGTCCCCACAAATCGTTCTGGCAAGGGTTTCGCCCATCATACGCCCTGTGTACCATACGGCTTCAACAGTTCGTCGATTTCCAATAGCTTCATGTTGCTCTGCACAATCGCCTATGGCGTAAACGTCTGTAACATTGGTCTCCAAAAAGCGATTTACTTTAATTCCGTGGCCTAGTTCAATGCCACTCTCTTTTAAAAAATCAACGTTTGGCGATACTCCGGCGGTAAGCCCTACCACATCACATGCAATTTCTTCTCCAGTTTCTGCGATCACAACAGCACGTGCTTTGCCATTTTCATCGGAAAGGATCTCTTTAAGATTCGATCTTAATCGAAGATCAATATGATGATTCCTAATGTGTCGATTGATCATTTCGCTTTCGCCCTGTGGCAGAACTATATCCCAAAAGTTGTCTTCACGGATTAGAAAAGTTACCGAAATATCACGAGTGCGAAGCATCTCGACCAATTCAATTCCTATCAATCCTCCTCCAACGATCACGGCATGCTTACACACCTTATTATTCGGAGCAATTTTTTCAAGTGTTTGCAGATCCTGATAATTATACAGTCCCAGAACACCATCTAAATCTTGTCCCGGCCAGCCGAATTTATTCGATTTTGACCCTACAGCGAGTACGAGTTTATCGTAATTCATGATTTCACCATTGCTAAACACCAGTTCTTTATTCTCATGTCGTACCGTCTTGACAAAACCTCTTTTTAATTCGATCCTGTTTTTCTTCCAAAAGTAGTTTTCGTATGGTTTGGTATGCTCATACGGCATATGCCCCATATAGATATACATAATTGCTGTACGGGCAAAAAAATAATCGGTTTCAGCAGAAATGATCGTTATTCTTTTGTTTGAAAGTTTTCGAATATGTCGGGCAGTTGTTACTCCGGCAATTCCGTTACCAATAATTACAATATGTTCCATTTTTTAGGATGAGCTGGGTATTGAGTCGCAATCAAAGTTACAAACATTACAGCAATATTGATCTTTGATCGTATCCGTTATTTTTTACTCCGGAATTATTCCTATTCCTGCGATTCATAAAATTTTACCAGAAGCATTGTAAGTTCTGCTGTAACCCTATCGACTTAGCCGTCAGCAAAGAGTCAATAATGAAAAAACTTTTTATACTAACATTCCTGTTTGTAGCTTTTAGCGTTTCTGAAGGCCATTCTCAAACGGTTCAATCCTTCTTCGATGAAGCAGATGCTTTATTTAAAAGTTACGTGTCTGATGGCAAAGTAGATTATGCAGCGATTAAAAATAATCCCGACAAATTGAATTCGGTATTGGAAACAGCTAAGCATATAAGCGTTTCCATCAACGATCCCAAAGTATATCAAGCCTTTTGGATCAATGCTTATAACCTTGCGGTAATAAAAGGGATCATCGATAATTATCCCATAAAATCGCCTCTGGACAAAAAGGGATTCTTCGATAAGACCAAATACGATCTCGGTGGCACATCTATCACTTTAAACGATATAGAGAACAAGAATCTTCGTGCTCAATTTGACGATGCTCGTTTTCATTTTGTGTTGGTGTGCGGAGCACTGGGATGCCCTCCCATAATCAGTAAATCATATACGGCGTCAAACCTCGAAAATTTATTGGAACAGCAAACAATAAATGCCCTTAATGATAATACTTTTATCAAGGTTACTGAAAAGATCGTTGCCTTTTCAGAAATTTTTAAATGGTATAAAGAAGATTTTGTAAAAGAGGGTCAGACGGAGATCGATTTCCTCAATGACTACCGAATAGAAAAAGTACCCAAAGACGCTAAAGTGACTTATTATTCGTACGATTGGCGCCTGAATTCAAAGTAATATATTGAAATAAGTCTTCCCGTTTGTTGAAGCACTCCCGGAGGTCGGGCAAGCAGAGGAAGCACAGACAATGCAAGAAAATTGTATCTTTCCTTGGTTAAAATTATAGGATGATTAGACGACTTTCTTACATTGTTTTTACTTGCACTGTATTTTTTTCAAACTGTGCTCAAGAATCCCAGGAAAAAATAAATGGGTTGAGTTTTGTTGCTTCTCGCTTACAATTGGCTCAAAAGCATATCACACCGATGATACAAGTTAATGCCAATTATGCAGCGGTAATGCCTTTTGGTTTTATCCGGAATCTGGAAACACCTGAAATCGTATTTGATACCGAACGACAATGGTTTGGTGAAACAAAAGCCGGTGCAGAACAGTATATAGAATTGCTTCAGAAGAACAAAGTGAAAATAATGTTGAAACCACAGATTTGGATTTGGCGCGGAGAGTTCACAGGTTTTCTAAAGATGAGTACTGAGGAAGACTGGAAGTCACTTGAAGATTCGTATCGCAATTTTATTTTGACATATGCTGAACTGGCACAAGAAATGAATGTAGAAATATTATGTATTGGTACCGAATTGGAACAGTTTATCGTTGGCCGCAGCACCTATTGGAATGATCTGATAGTTGAAATAAAGAGGAAATACAAAGGTAAAATAACCTATGCTGCCAATTGGGACGAATACAAAAGGGTTCCGTTTTGGAAGGAATTGGATTATATTGGAGTAGATGGGTACTTCCCTGTTTCAGAAAGTAAAACCCCTACGGTAGAAGAAGCTAGAATTGGTTGGCAACGATGGAAACAAGAATTAAAAAGCGTTTCGGAAAGAGAGAAAAAACTAATCTTGTTTACTGAATACGGTTATCGAAGCGTCGATTTTGCAGGCAAAGAGCCCTGGAAAAATGACCGGAACATGACACAGGTCAACCTGGAAGCTCAAACCAATTTGACTAAAGCGTTTTTTGACGAAATTTATGCTGAAGATTGGTATGCCGGCGGATTTATATGGAAATGGTACATCGATCATCAAGAAGCGGGAGGATATGAAAATGTTCGGTTTACACCTCAAAATAAACCTGCGGAAATTGTCATACGAACATATTTTAAAAATAATAAGTAAAAATACTTTTAAATGATCTTACTGTCTCTGCTTATTTACTAAAACTAAATTATGATGCGATATGTTTTTGGTAATATTGACTCAATGTTTCCGCCGAAGCCCCAAACATCTTTTTTAGATGGATCACAAAGAAATGATACTGAAGTTTGACCGTACCCTGTTGTTCGTATTTTCGGGCAGATGTCGTTAATCGATCATTGATAATAACAAATTTATACTTGGCATAGATCCGATTAATAAATTCGCAATCCTCATAAATGGTATAGGATTCATTATAACCATTCAATTCATCGAAGGCATTTCGAGTGACAAATAGAGATTGGTCACCTCCCCGGCAAAAATTAAAATTGAATCGTGTAAACCATTGTGAAATCCTTAAAACAGGATGATTGCTATCAAATTTCATTCGGAAACAGCCGGCACTATTTCCTTTTTCAACTTCGGAAATTATCAACGAATCAAATCCGTTGGGTGGATAAGAATCCGCGTGAAGAAAATATAATATGCTACCCGTACTTATTTTGGCGCCAGCATTCATTTGTTTGGCTCTTCCTTTATTCGAACTTACGGATACAACATTTATCAGGGAATTATCGGCAAATCGCGTTACTATGTCACGAGAGTTATCATCACTACCACCATCCACTACCACTATTTCTGAAACACTTGTAGCCAAAACATTTTCAGATATATGCTGTAGCAAGTCCTCAATGGTTTCAGCTTCATTTAAGACGGGAATCACGATGGATATCATGGAGTAAATATATTAAACCTATTGTTGTTCGTTCAAATTCCAGTTGTATTCTTTATAATCTATGGTAGCATCACTGCTGATCTTTGTGTTGCTGTACTGATTTATATAGGCAATTACGTTCTGTTCTCCGTCCACCGTAAAATCTTTTCGGTACCAGTCAAAAATTGATGATAATTGCGGATTGTTGGAGTTAATATCATTTTTACTGCTATTGATAAATCCTCGTGCTGCTTTATTCAATTGCTCATTGATCTTTGCAGCTGTATAAGCTTCATTGAGTAGGTTGGGACATGAAATAGAGGCACAATTTATGGCAAAATGGATACGAGGTTCGTTCATTTTGCGCAGAACCCCATTTTCTATTCCCCCCAAAGAAAGATTGTTCTTACCAATTGGCACAATACCCTTTGTCCAAGGGCCTCTGATGTCCTTTATGCTATTTACCGGATAGTTCTCCAGGATCAGATCTACGGTGTAAGCGTTGTACACATTGATATAATACGCCAATAACTCCTGCACGCTCCAGTTGCTATCGGGTTGCTCACTCGACAGCATTTTTAAATAACCATTGAGTGTCTCACGGTCATTTTTAAAACCCACATAATTGACTAAGCCATCCTCGTCGACATGTTTTTTTAATAGCATATCCCATTGTGAATGATCTAAATTTACCGTCGAATTGGCAGTCGTAGATTTTAATGGGGAGATTACTTTTTTAATAGGCTGTCCATGGCTGCTTAAGCCCGCTGCGGAAAAATAAGTGCAATTGTGCAAACTAAAAACAATTGCTAAAAGCCCGACTATCATGACAATTATTCTCATATTCATTTTAAGTTAAGAGGCCAATTTATAAAGCTATTTACGCGATAGATCACTTTTTGGTTTTCAAAGGAAATATCTCCTGTTCTAAAAATCCACTTGGAAAAGTTTCATCTCCTACAAAGCCCAATTCAATATCACGCCCGTCATGTGGTATATGGGAAGTTTTAAAAAGATAATCCCAAAGACTTAGCGTTAGTCCGTAGTTTACACCATACTTTACAGTTTCAGGAAGATTTTTCGCATGGTGCCAAATATGCATTTTCGGGTTGTTAAAGATATATTTAAGGAATCCATAGTCCCAGCCTAAATTCGCATGATTGAGGTGACCCACCATAAGTGCAAAGAAGTGTACAATAGCAACGTCCTGAGCGTCGAACCCGCCTATGGTTGCAATAGGAATATACATTATTGATTTATACACTACTGGCTCCATCCAGTGATATCGCAAATGTGCAGCAAAACCCATTTCTTTTACACTATGATGAACCTTGTGGAAATTCCAAAGGAAAGGGACTCGATGTAACAACCGGTGAGTGTTCCATTGCACAAAGTCGATCACAAGGAAAAAGACAAGTAATCCTAATCCGTAGGGAAGAGCATCCACATCGAATAACTCAAAATCCGATATTTTGAGATTAACGGTACTTAGCAGGTCATTGAATACAGCCTCGGTTGTATTCGAAAGGGCGATAAACACTATGAGATTGAGCAGAAAAAAGTTGAAAAACATATAAAAAGTATCCAACCAGAAATCTTTGCGGAAAGTTTTTTGGTCCTTTCGCCACGGCAACAATAATTCTAATCCCCAAACTACTAAGGACAGAATGATGAGGCCGTAGAAATAATTTTCCCAATGGAAACGTGTAATCTCATCCAGCAAATAATTGAAATAGCCGGAATAAGAGTTTTTAAAAATGTCGATGTATTTTTCCATGGTGCAAAGCTACAAAATACTTTGTAGCAGATTAAATATTGCTCCACCAGCCAAGGCAGCAATAGGCAATGTTAGAAACCATGAAAGTAATATTTTGGAGATCATTTTGTTGTCTGCTTTTTTGGTTGCAGTTCCAATCCCAAAAATAGAACCCACAGATACGTGAGTGGTCGATACAGGGAGTCCATGAAAACTAGCCGTGGTGACCAGTAATCCTGTGATCAGATTTGCTGTAAAGCCTTGGCCAGAATTCATGGGTGTGATTTTTTTACTCATAGTAACCCCTACTTTCTTAGCATTTAATAATCCACCCATAGCAATAGTGATTGCAACCGCAATCATACCCCATTTTATATCCAGGGTATTAATAATAACCAACAACCCTACAATTTTTGGAGTGTCGTTCAAGCCTCGAGCAAAGCTAACTACACCAGCGCTTAAGTAGTGCAAACTATCCAGAAGCTTTTGAGAGGATATCCCTAAAAGACGTCCTTCATAACCGTCTATGCATCCATTTTCGCAATAAGTCGTTTTTAGAGTTGTCCCAGATGTAAAAGCCAAATTTGAATCCTCGATCTTAGCGACTGTTCTGGTTTCAGTGATACACAAACAACTCGTCTTGGTAACGCCGAGTTTTTTTCTCAAGTGCCTAAAGATCAAATACATCATAAAACTAAGAACTGCAGCCATTAATGGGCTAACGATAAGAGGTATTAAAAAAGTCTTACCTAACTTGGTAAAATTGAATTCTGCACCAATGGCCATCACTCCGGCACCAAATAGTGCACCCACCAAACTGTGAGTAGTGGAGATGGGCATTCCAATTTTAGTGGCAAGTAGTATGGTAAAAGCTGCCCCCAACGCTATGGAGATAGCAAAAATAGGACTTTGAAGAAGTTCATCGGGAACCAATCCTTTTCCCGAAAAGTTTTTCACGAGTTCTTCCGCCAAAAATATCGCGGCGATGGAGCCCACAAAAGTAGTAACCGTTGCCCAATTTATCGCTTGCTTGTAATTGGTGGTTCCACTTCCGAAAAGGGTAGCAACTCCTTTAAAATTATCGTTAGCACCATTGCTGTAAGCCAGAAAACAAGCGGCGATAAATAGAAGGATCAATATCATAAACAGCTATTGATTAGCGAGAGATATAGAACATAAGACGTGATTCAAAAAGGACACTTACACCTTTTCTGCAAAATTATGTTACAATTATAGTTAGCAACATCCCCCACCGTCATAATGAAAGGTAGATTCGCTAATAAATATATCATCTCTTCCCAAGCTAGAAAGGTCTCCTGCTGTTTTGTCACAAATGGCCAAAGGTTGGTTTTTCACTAAGACATGTCCTTTTTTATCATCAAAAAAGTTGTTTTCACCGAAGTAAATCGCGGCTTTTCCAGTAAAGACGCAAGGGCCGTCTTCCGGCATGGGATCTTTGATAGCGGCTATTTCGATAGATTCGATATAAACCAGTTTATCTGTTGGATAATTTTTTGGATCGAGTATTCGATAGGGTTTACGTGCTCGGATTTCGATGGTGCCAAATCCTACGTCGGTAAGCGCTTTCACGTATTCGGCAATCGGTAAACTACCGCTAAGACAAAGGGCACGAAGACGGTCATCGTTCCGAAGTGTTTTGTTCATAGGCTGTTCACAGGTGGGATCACTCATAATCAGTCTGCCATGAGGTTTTAACACGCGATACATCTCTTCGATTGCGCGTTTCAGGTCGTCTGCCTTAAATATATTGAATAAACAATTTTGAGCAGCCACATCTATAGAATTATCATCCACGGGCAAGTTTAATGCGTCCCCCTTTTTTAGGTCCACAAATTCACTCTTAAACCAAGGGTTCATCGATTCGGCTTCAATGAAATTTTTTCTGGAAGCTTCGAGCATTTCATCCACAACATCGACTCCAACAACGCCATTTTTTTGACGATTGAAATAAGCGAATTGCAGTAACTCCATTCCGCCACCAACACCTACATAGAGGGTTTTTGGGTTGTTGGTAAGATCACGTGCGTGGACGGTACTTCCACAGCCATAATTCATTTCTTGCATGATCTTGGGTATCTTCATCCCCGGTAGTTCCCATATTGGGTTGGTGGTGCAGCAAAGTCCGATATCCGGAGATAATGCGGCTTCTTTATATACATCGTGAGTGGTTTCCAGATAGCTCATAGATAAGTTTTCAATATTTAGTAATAGTAGTAGGTCGTAAAATTTCAAGAATCTTTACGATTGTTTCACATAGATTCAATTAATCGGGCAAATATAGTGATCATATCCGGTTCAGCTTTACCCGCCATGGATAAGATGTCCTGAATGTTTACCGGTTGCAAATTGTCAGGATCGCATTCATCTGTTATTACTGATAATGCAGCCACGGGCAGTCCTAAATGATTAGCCACAATTACTTCGGGCACCGTACTCATTCCTACGGCGTCCGCCCCTATGATCTTTAAATAGCGATATTCGGCTCTTGTTTCCAATTGCGGGCCCACCACGCTTGCATAAATGCCTTTATGAAGGACAATCCCATTTTCCTTCGCTATAGCTTCAATCTTATCATTCATTTCGGGGTCATAAGGTGCACTCATATCGGCAAAACGTTCACCCATTTCACCCACGCCTCTAAAGGCCAGAGGAGAGCTACCTTGTAAGTTAATATGATCATCAATTAACATTATTTCTCCTTTTTTGAAATTTAGATTGATCGCACCACTCGCATTGCTGATCAAAAGCTTTTTGATCCCAAGTTCTTTCATGACACGTACAGGAAAAGTCACATCCCGTAAGTTATAGCCTTCATACAAATGAAAGCGCCCTTGCATGAGAAGCACATTTTTTCCCGATAAAGACCCATAGATCAATTTCCCCCTGTGGAATTCTACTGTGGCGGTTGGGAAATTTGGAATGTGGTTGTAGCTTACTTCTACTTCTACATTTACTTTTTCAATTATCTTCCCCAGCCCGGTACCTAGAATAATGCCTATTTCCGGATTTTCGAAACCACGCGTTCTTAAATATTTCGCGGAATCTTCTATGTATCTTTTCATATAAATTGAGTCTATTTTAAAGGGTTCAAAAACTGTTGAAACACCTCGATTCCCTTAATATCTTCGTAATGATCTATATCATTTTTTTGCTGTAGCAAATGTAGATTTTCATTTTTCAAATTGGATAAGGTATCTTTCAAGACAGATGAAGTTCCCCAGTTTTTATGTTGAAATAATTCTGCTTTCAAACTTCGCATTCCCAGTAGATAATAACCTCCATCTTCAGCCGGTCCTATGACAAAGTCATTCGCGTTCAAAGCTGAAAATGCTTCTTCCAGATCCTGTTGATCCAGGTCGAACATATCACTGCCTATAATTATGATACGTTTATAACCATCCTCAAATCCTTGTTGAAAAGCCCGATGCATTCGTATCCCAAGATCATCGCCAATTTGTTGTTTTTTTATAAAAGTGGCTTCATTCCAAAGATCGTTTGGCCTAACTTTTACCGAATAATGTACCTGTTTGACCACCGGAAGATCTTCGGTGATGGAAATGGTGTGCTTCAGTAAGAATAAATAGACTTTCAACGCGGCTTCGTCTCCTACTGTGGCTGCCAGTCGGGTTTTGCATTTACCCAATTCCGGGTTACGGGTGAAAATAATAAGTAGATCTTTCAATTTCCTGGATCTAAGATCGTTAATCGTAAACCTTATCGCCTTTATTCAGCCATTTTCCCCAAACTTTGGTATAGGCATGTACATTTTCGGTTTCTTTTCCGTCTGTATCGATAACAGGATACCCCTTGTTTTTCCATTCAAATATACCTCCATATAGATTTTGAATGTTAGTGTAACCCAATTTTTTTAGTTTTTCACCAATAGTTTCAGACCTAATGCCCAATGAACAATAGACTACGATGGGAGAATCTTTATCAGGTATACTTGAAGTGATCGATTGTGACGAAAAATTCTTATAACCCACATATCTGGCCGAAGGAATGTGACTCACTTCAAATTCTTCCATTTCACGGGAATCCAGAATAACCAAATCCCCTTTTAATTGATACATTCTTAGTTCCTCCACCGAAATATAAGGAATACTTTCACTATTGAAAAGTCGTAAAACCTGGTCTAGTGATCCTTGAGCAACAGAAGTACTTGAAATGAAGAATAACAGCATATAAACTAAGGAGTATTTCATGGTGCAACAGTCCCTTGGCAACTACTTCCGGCACCGGCCGTACAGCCATAACAATGCTGGGAAATAATAATGTTCCTATCGTTTAACAGTTCTTCATTATAATTGTTGATGTGATTTACTTTACTGGCCACCTTTAAATCGAGCATTTGATTGAAATCGCAGTCGTACAGCCATCCGTCCCAACCTATGGATATAGTGTTGGTACACATCACATTTTGTACCGCTGAAGGATTGTATGCCTCAACCAATGAGTACATATAATCTTCATAATTTTCGGAAGCGATTAAGTAATCCAGGAATCGTGAAATCGGCAAATTGGTGATAGCGAACAAATTGTGAAACTGGATCCCAAAATCTTTCAGTAAAGCTTTTTTAAAGTCTTTTTCCATGCTAGCTTGGTCTCCCGGAAGGAAGGCACCGCTTGGGTTATATACCAGATCCAATCTAAGGTCACTATCCGGTATACCATAACCTATTGCGTTCAATTCCTGCAACGCCTTTATGGAAGCATCAAAAACTCCATCACCTCGTTGTTTATCAGTTTTTCCACGGGTCCAATGAGGCATGGAACTCACGACATGGATGTTATGTTCTTTGAAAAATTCGGGTAGGTCATAGTACTTTTTATTGGCACGAATGATAGTCAAGTTACTACGGACTATAAAATCTTTGATCCCCGCTTTACTCGCTTCATCCACAAACCATCTAAAGTTAGGGTTCATCTCTGGTGCCCCTCCTGTCAAGTCGAGGGTATGGGCTTGTGTAGTTCGAATCACTTTCAGGCATTGCTTCATTGTCTCAACGGTCATGATCTCTTTACGATCCGGTCCCGCATCAACATGGCAATGTTCGCAAACCTGGTTGCACATATAACCTACGTTGATCTGTAGGATCTCTAATTTTTTCGGACGCAAGGGAAACTGACCGGTTTCCTTGATCTTTTGGGCAAACGGGGTCAATGAACCGTCAAGAAAAATACCATTAGAGAGTATTTCTAATTGCCTATTGGATTGGGCGAGTTCGCTATTGCGTTTATGAAGGGATTGAAGTTTTAATTTAGACATTGCTATAGCTTTTCCCGCCATACGGCTATGTATTGTGACTACCGTATGTTGGGATCTAAGTGATTACAGATTTTTATCCGTCAAGTTTGTTTACTTTGTTCATCATCATTACTGAACTCACCAGAGTAGCCCCACTTTTAATAGCTGCTCCTACGTGAACGGCTTCCATCATTTCTTCTTTGGTGACACCACGTTGTAAGCCGTCCATGGTGTATGAGTCGATACAGTAAGGACATTGTTCGGTATGTGCCACTGCCAGGGCGATGAGTGATTTTTCTCGTGCGGTGAGGGCTCCCTCTTCGAATACCTTTCCGTAGTAATCAAAGAATTTAGTGCCTAACTCTTCACTCCATTCGGTGATATTGCCAAACTTACGGAGGTCTTTAGGATCATAATACAACATAAGATTTACTGTTAATTAGATTACCGAAGTTCTTTTATATACTTCTGAAAAGGTAAATATAGCGAAGTAGTCTTTTAAATTGGAAAAAGCTTACGAAAGATTATCAGAATAAATCGATCAAAACCATAGGTAACTCCGGTTGTAAGAGCGTACTGTACAATTAAAGAACGATCTGGATGCGAATAGAACGTAGTTCATGATGGCCAATTAAGCTTTAGGATATCATTTTTAATTCACTATCAATCTGAAAGATGAAGTGTTAAATTTTTGTTTATATGTACCCATATAAGCTCAAACATTTATAATTTTGGACTCAAATTGATATAGAATTTCATAGGCTCAGAATATTTATGATCAATACAGGAACTACTGCCTTTCAATGAGGTATAGGCGTTTTATAGCAGAAAAATTCGAACTATATGGAATTTTTAGTACATTGGGCGATTCAGAATATGTGAAAGGCATACTCTACTGAAATAAATTAAAAGAATAATTACCAAATAAGAAAAGCATGGAAATATTAGATCAAGCGTTGGAATTTGAACAAAAGAAAACCAGCTTTAAAACAACAAGTGAACGAATTGAGGCTTCGCGTGAGGCCAAGAGATTGATATTAGCAATTAATGAATTATATAAAGCCAATAATGATACCGAGTTGATGGATCTTATGAAACGGCTTACCGTAATCAAGAAAAAAATTGAAAAACGACTCAAGGGCAGACAGGCTGCCTAACGAAAGAAAAACCCTTAACATTTGTTAAGGGTTTTTTTATAGTTATATCTTTTATTGAAAATATATGTATGTGGAAATTACAACAATCACGATTATCAAGCCTACCGGTTTTACGTATTTCCATGCAGTAATATCGACCTGCCGCGTATATTTTTGGACATAATCTGATTCTCTTGGATACAGTTTCCCGATTCCCAGCATCAAAAGCACATTGAACACGAATAAAATAGCCATTACATGCAAAAAATGCGGGTAGTCATCACCAAAATAGGGTGCTAGCAAAAACTGGCTGATACTATAGAGCACAACTCCTGAGATGATGGCTATTTTGGCCGCGATCGCAGGAACACGCTTTGTTAAATACCCTACAATTATGATGGTTAGAATAGGAATGCTGTAGCAGCCATTCACTTCTTGAAGGTAACCAAATAATCCGTCCGGAGCATTTGCGATAAAGGGAGCAATTGTCATAGAAGCGATAGCCAGAACAATTCCGAAGAGCTTTCCTTTCTTGACAATAGTTCTTTCAACAGCCTCTTTATTGATATACTCTTTATATATGTCGACCCCAAATAAAGTCACCGAACTGTTCAAAGCACTGTTGAACGAACTTAAAATGGCACCGAACAAAACAGCGGCGAAGAATCCTACCAAGTATCCGGGAAGCACCTCTTTGACCAGCATTGGGTAGGCTTCATCTGGATTGGTTATTTGTCCTTCAAATAAGTAAAAAGCAATGATACCCGGCAGTACAACAATTAATGGACCCAGTATTTTTATACCCGCGGCCAACATCAATCCTTTTTGCCCTTCTTTTAGGTTCTTAGCGGCCAGGGCTCGTTGTATGATCGCTTGATTGGTTCCCCAATAGAACAATTGAACCAACATCATTCCCGTAAAAATTGTCCCGAAGGGAATAGAAGATTCTGAGTCCCCGGCGATTACGAACTTTTCAGGGAGTTTGGAGGTTAATTCGGTTATTCCATCAACCAGGCTGCCATCCCCCACAACCCACAATCCGAAGACAGGAATCATCAACCCACCGATCAATAGTCCAACCGCATTTAAGGTATCTGAAACGGCCACAGCTTTTAATCCACCGAAGATGGCATAAATAGAGCCTACTATTCCTATTCCCCAAACACAGATCCAAAGTGCCATTGTATCTGAAACCCCTAATTTTTCAGGCACATCGAACATTGTGCTGATAGCCAGGCCCCCTGAGTACAATACTATGGGCAATAGTACGACCATATAACCCGATAAAAATAATCCTGAAGTTATCGCCTTGGTGGCTTTATCATATCTCCTTTCCAGAAACGTTGGAACTGTCGTAATTCCACCTTTGAGATAACGTGGAAGTAGAAACATGGCGGTTACAACCATGGCGATGGCCGCAAGCGTCTCCCAGGCCATGACCAGAATCCCTTCGGTAAATGATTGTCCGTTTAAGCCAACTATTTGCTCTGTCGACAAATTGGTCAATAACAACGAACCGGCAATAACTACAGCTGTTAGACTCCTGCCTCCCAGAAAATAGCCGTCGGCACTTTTCTCGTCGGTTTTGCGTGTGGTTATATACGAAATGACTGCCACCAATAGGGTAAAGGCTAGAAAGGAAAGAATAGTCATGGATTCTGTATTTAGAAGTTAGTTATTTAAAACGTTTGAAATTATTAAAGCATAATCCGGAATTCTGCCAACATTTTGCAATTTAATGGCTGCCATTTTTAAAGCGGTCTCCATAGAAAACCGGTTGGTTTCCCCCCTGATCCGGGAGAATAAAAAACCAGACCAAAACGCATCTCCGGCACCTGTAGCATCCATAATTTTATCTACTTTCAAAGCAGATAATTCCAGAATAGGTTTCCCTGCTTCACTTAGTTTTGCTCCCTTATTACCCAAGGTTAGGCATACCAAACTGGCGCCGAGGGAATGCAAATTAGCAAATATTTCATCGTGACTCATTCCCTTACCAAACAGATTGTTGATATCATCTTGACTTACCTTAACAAGTGGGTTTAGGCTACAGTATTTAGAGATGGCTTCGACCGCATCTTCGGTCTCAGGCCAGATCTGTTTCGAATAGTTGATATCAATACTCAATTGGCAGCCGGCCACCTTTGCCAGCTTAGCCTTTGATAGAATAGTTTGTCTAGCAGGCTCTTTGCTCAAAGCAAAACAAGAGGTGTGGAATAACTTAGTTTGTGTCAATATAGAATCCGGAATTTGGGATTCAACAATGAAAGGATCAGCGCCTCTCACGGCTATAAATTCAGGGGTGTGGACAGTGCGATTTACGAAAATAACCGAAGTAGGGGGGGTATCGATTTGGCTGATATAAGTGGTTGAAATGTTTGTTTCTTTTAATCTATTCAGAATATAATCCCCAAATCCATCTGTTCCAACGGTAGCGACCATTTCGACATTCAAACCCAATCGTGCCATATTCATGGCAACATTGGTAGGCGAACCCCCCAAATACCGATGGTAATCTTTGGTTTTATCGATGGGCTCGTCAACTTGTGTCCCGATAAAATCGATGAGAGCTTCACCCACGCAAAGAATATCGATATGTTTCTTATCCGAATTCATTTTTAGTCATAAAAAGTTCGTCTGGAGGAACCAAAGCGTTAAGATTATCAACAAGAACAGGATCTAACAAGGAGAGCCCATATTGAAACGATGCATTCATCCATCCAAACCCTTCTTTTGTAATGTATTGAAATTCTGTGCCTACATTCCCGTATTCTGCAAAGACCTTGTGGGTAGCGCTTACCACATCGTATTTCTCCGGGATGGTCCCGTTGTAATCCACAGCATTTTTGGTGATCATATATAGCCAACGATAGACGAGTTCGTACATTTCGTTTTCAAAACCATAATTCTTCAGCCCTTTCCAGATCATCATTTGATGCGGAGCCCAACCATTTGGATAGTCCCATTGTTTTTGAGGCCGATCAATAGATATTTCCCCTCTACTTTCTCTGTTACAAGAGGCAATACCTCCCTTCTCTTTTAATAAAGGGATCGCGTTTCGGACTATTTTTTCGGCCTGTTCCTGAGAACATAAATTCGCCCAAAGTGGCGTAAATACAGTCGCCGAAATAAAATTAGTCTGCTGTTTTTTTCTGAAATTATAGTCAAAATACAACCCTCGCTCTTCATTCCATAAGAGGGCGTTTACTTTTTTCTTTCTTGCTGAGGCCTGTTCCTTCCAATAGATTGCTGTATAGTTCTTTCCATTAATTTCGATCGAACCCTTAAAATTTTCAAGGATCAATCGTGCAAAATCGGTTTCGTATTTATAGAGAAACGCATTTAATTCGACCACGTTTAGATGAGCGCAAATTCCTTCCAGCCGGTAGGAAGTATCGTGTCCCGATTCGCGAACACTTCGGTCGTGGATGAAGTATTCGTTCAATAGTTCATTTTCTATTTTTCCTTCGGAATATGCCATTTCATAGGTCGAAATATCCATATTGGCTGCTTTGGCAAAGGGGGCAAAAACCGCTGTAAAATGCCCCGCTTCCGCTTCCGGCGGTTTGCCAATTCCTTCTGCCAGATAGCGATTCAGTCCATTCTCGGTCATTCGCTTTCCTCGGACCATCCAAACGGTTTCGTATTCTTTAATGGCGGTTTCTAACTGACTTGCCAGCCAAACGGTGTCGTTGGTTTTTTCAAATACTTCGGCGATGAGGCTGCTATAAAATGGTGGTTGGGTTCGGGTTAAATAGTAAGATCGATTTGCGTTGAGGATCTTTCCGTAGTAATTTACCTCATATTGAAAATTATTTGCCATGGCTTTGGCAAGATCAGTTCTTTCATCCAGCAGCAACCCAATGGCTTCAAAATAACTATCCCAACCGTACATTTCGTTGAACCGGCCACCGGGAACCACGAAGGGTTCGCCTTTTATTTCACCGGATTTTTTCGAAAGTTTTAAGGACAAAATGCCACTGTCATCATTTATCGATCTTACATATTCAGGTGTCACTTTTTCGGGCAATTGAACCACTTCTATGGCCAATTTCTTTTGCAATTCGCCATAATAGGCTAGGGCCAATGTATCGTTGTTGGGAACATAAACTTTCAAAACAGATCCTTCGATGGACTCATTTTTTGTATCTGCCAAAAGGGCTTCTATACCACCGGCATCCATTCTTCGGGTAAGGCCATCCCAATAGTATTCCCGGATCATTCGAGAAATTCGTACCACCGGGGGCTCTTCAATTTTAGAAATGGGAATATTCATGGTTTCAGCACCGACGTCTTTCGCCAGGATCAATTCCTGCAGTAAATTAGAAAGATGATATGTACCCTCAATCGCAAGTTTTTCCCCCGTTGTAGACTCGAGTTCAAAATACTTCGGCCCAGCATCTTCGATGGTAATTTTTTTGTCATCATCAGTATCTTCTTGCTTTAGAAGAAGTTTTAGTGATTTATCGATATCAACTAACATGGCTTTTACGTATAATCCGTTTAATAAATACTACCGAAATAATCAATAACACCATAGGAATTATCAAGAAATAAAAGGCTTTAATACCACCAATATTTTCAAATAAAATACCAACTATTCTGGAACCTAAAGTACCTCCTAGGGCAGAAAAAATAATAATTAACCCACTCATTGGTGAATGTAGATTTTTTGGCAAATGACTTAATACGGTTGAATTTAATAATGGGTAAATGGGTGCGATGAATAAACCTATTAAAGGCAATACATAGCCTAACTTGGGAACATCAGCCAAAGTCCTTAAGATATTACTATCACCAATAGTTTTTAACTGTGGTAATACCACCAATAAAAGGCCTATTCCAATCAGGGCACAGACTATAATAATTTTTTCCCAGGCTATTTTTTTAGATGCCCATCCGGCAATAAATCTTCCAATTGCCAACGAAATTGCTAGTATTGAAGCCATTTGTACGCTGAGCTTTTCAGAAAAAGAAAATATTTTTTCATTAAATCTTGGAAGCCAGGTCATGATACCCTGTTCAACCATAACAAAAAAGAAAGCCGATAAAATAAATACCAGCACCAGAGGCATCACAATAAGACCGAATGAATTTTTTACATCCTCTATCATGGTATTACCTGAAGTCTCAATAGGTACATTAATCTTGGAAAAAAGGAGAAATACGAATGACAATCCTATAAGAATGCAAAGTGCTGGATAAACTCGTAACCACGCATCTGGATCCGTATCACTATAAAAAGCCGGAAAAATAAAATACGCACTTGCAATTCCTACCATGAAGAAACCCTCGATGGAACTCATTAAAGAAGAATGTTGTCTTGGTGTTTCCGTAACGATACCGATAAGACTGTAGACGGATAATTTGATAAGCGCAAAGCTTACGCCAACGGTCATAAACAGTATTTTGGCGGTGTCGAAAGTATTTCCAAAATACATACCCAAGTTGCCAATAAATACAATGGCTAATGCCAATAGCATGGCTCTTTTATAGCCAAATCGAGGTAAAAATGAGGCGATAAAAAAGGATACAATGGCAATTGGAAGATCTTTAAAAGCCTCTAAGATGGAAGCTTCGGTTTCGGCAATGTTATATACCTTAATCGATTTGGCAATAACAATACCTACGCTGTTCAATAGAATCGCGAATACGAAATAGTTGAGATAAAGCGATACTTTTATACCTAGATGTTTCATACTTCAAGTTGTTTTGAACGGGGCATTGTTAGTCTAAGAGCTAAAATAGCAGCTATAATGAAGAAAACACCACCGAATAAAATAGCGTTCTCCGGATTGTTTCCTAAGAAATTTTTAAGAATTGGCCCAAAGGATACCGTTTGTATAAGCATTGGGATCACGATCATCATATTTACGATTCCCATATAAACACCTCGCTTGTCTTCGGGTATGACCTTTGAGACCATGGAATAAGGAATTCCCATCATGGCTGCCCAACCAATTCCGAATAAGATCATAGGGAGAAGCAGCATATATTTATCGTCGATGAACGGAATGCTCAACATGGCGATACCCGAAAAAGCCAAACTAACGACATAAACCAATTTTGACCCATATTTTCTAGCGAAAGGAACCAAAGCCAATGCTACAAGCATAGTCACAAGATTATAGGTTCCGTTCATTAATCCGGTTTGTGCTAAAGCCTGTTCGGATAGAAGTTGGATGTTTTGGGCAAAGGATACATCGGTTTGCGGAATGACCTTACCCGCTTCGCAAGCCTCCATAATGCCTTCAAATTTCACGGTATCTGAATTACTTATTCCGAATAAACCGTTGCGAAGCATGGGCGTAATGAACTGCCAGTAACAAAAGAGTGCATACCATTGGAATAGATAGACACCGGCTAATTTCCACATCAATTTGGGCATATGCCATATGGATTTCGAAATTTCTACGATGGGGTCAAAAATCCGTTGTACAGTTGGCGTCTCTGCTTTTTCTTTTCTCATCAACGCCAATTCATCATCTGATGGTGGGATCTCAGGGGTTTTCCATATAGACCAAAGAATGGTTGTGATAGAGGCAATAGCGCCTAAAAAGAACGAATAATACACCCATTTGGGAATGGCCGTTACGGTTTCGGTTGCGGTACTGCAAAGACTTGCGCTTTCCATGGGCGGCACACTAAACCAATCCTGAAATAAAAACAGGGAAAAATTTGCAATTGTGATTCCAGCTCCAACAAAAAGACTTTGCATTTGATATCCATAGGTGAGCTGAGAGTTGGGCAATTTATCCCCTACAAAAGCCCGGTAAGGCTCCATGGCTGTGTTGTTTGCCGCATCCAATATCCAAAGTAAACCTACCGCGAACCACAAACTCGAACTAAAGGGAAACGCCAAAAGGCATAAACTTCCGAAAACGGCACCGATTAAGAAGAAGGGTTTTCTTCTTCCACCCCATTTTGGAAGCCAGGTTTTGTCTGATATGGCCCCTATCAAAGGCTGAATGAGCAAACCTGTGACCGGCCCGGCTAAATTTAATAATGGTAATTCATCGGGGGAGGCACCTAAAAATGAAAAAATAGGGTTGATCGCTGTTTGTTGAAGCCCAAAACTAAATTGTATTCCGAAAAAACCAACATTCATATTCCATATTTGCCAGAATGAAAGCTTTGGTTTTTTGATCATGTCAATGGTTTTTACAAGCCTGTGACTGAAGGGTTTCACATTTTTGCTACTGTAATATCTGCAATTTTTGAGTAATATGGATTTTTTAAGACGGGAATGTTGAATTTTGGAAACGAAAACGTTATCGTAAATTCATTCAGTGGGATTTTAGGGGGTAGTGGAGTGAAGTAAGCAATGCCTTACGTATCTTATGCTGAGTCTGCCTGCACCGAGCTTGTCGAAGTGTTGAAGCACGAGACACGCTTGTCCGTCCGAAATAAAATGTTGGCGGGAAATGTAGGCGGGCAACGAAAGCATGAAGTGGGAAGGGTGAAGCACAAAGTAAGAAGTCTAGTTGATTTGAACTCTGTTATTACAATATTTCTCAGCGTCCGTTGTGGCTAACTCTGTGTCCTTTGCGGTTAAAAGAAAGAAATTAATTTTTTCTGAAGTGCCAAATACATAAACACGATCCCCGAAGCCGTATATCCCATCTGTGTTTTACCACCTACTTCGAGTGTTTTGGAGTTGATGTATTCCTGAAAGTCCCAATCTGGGTTTTCTGAAATGGTTTCCGTGAAACCGGCGATGATGGCTTCGGCTTCCTTTTGCAAGCCATTTTTGGCCAACCCTAAACAAAATAACCCCATCCAAACCGGCCAAATTCCACCGTTGTGAAATGCCCCCGGTTTGTTTTTAAAACTGAAAGAATAGTTGTCTTTCAACAAATTCCAATCTTCGCTTTCTTCAGTAATGACAGGCCAAAAGGCAGGGATCAACGGCTTGGTAATTTCCGAAGTAATCGTTGAAATATATCTTGAAATCGACTTTTTTTGAATGTCATTGAGGTCAAACTGAAGCATGGCCAAGGCATTTCCTGCCGCATCAAAACGACTGTCATACTTTCCGGGAAGAATGAAAGCGATAAAATGGTCTATCATCTCACGATCTTGTTGTTCGAAGGATGGATTATGATATATATTTTCTTCTGAAATATCCTCGGAAGGCCAAAAATTAGAAAACGTCCGTTCTTTAAGATCCTTTATATGTTCCATTCCTTCTCCCGTGATCTCCTGCCAAAGCGATTCCCCCCCCAATCGGAGCATATTATCATAAAGTGTATAACCATGAACCGGATATTCATCGGCCCAATTACCGCTCAGTGGGGTGTAGATCCAACCTTTGTCATTAAATTCAACCGATTTCAAATACTTCCTGCATTTTTTAACAGCAGGTTTTAATTCTAACCAGGTAGTTTCATCCTTGGTCAGTCGGTAATATTGACAACTGCCAATGATAAACCAGGTGTTGGCATCTACCCGTCCAACCAAATTTCCAAAGGAGATATCTCCATCATTATTTAACGGCAAATTTGAAGGGATCATGCCCAATTCATGTTGGTTTGTGGCCAAAGTAAGTAACGAGTTTTTCAACCCTTCAATGAGAACATAGTCTTCGATCATGAGTCCCGCAAGCCCGCAAAGGATGCTGTCCCGCGCCCAGATACGTTTGTAATTATCGGCTTTAACAGTGCTAGCCAAAATTCCATCGGGAGTTGTCAATCTATGGAGTAGATCGACAGCATCTTCATAAAGTCTTTGGAAATGAACGTTCATTTTATATGGGAAATATTTAGAAGAACGTATCCCAACTTCCGTTGGGAAATAGAATTGTTTTCAATGTCCTATTGTTGATTTAATCAATTAAAGGTAAGAAAATATGCGCTTTCCAATTCATTGGGTCTCCACCTACATGGGGGTCGACCAAATACAGCTCAATAGGGAGCTCCCGGATCTTCATATTATTTCTTTCCGCATGATCTAATAAGTAGTACCATGCGTTGTTTGAAATACTGTAGTTGCCGTTGAATTCGGCTTTAAGTACCCTAATTGGAGCCAAGGTTTTAAACTGAAGTTGAGCGTTTTGAGGGATTGAATCCGACTTTTCAATCGGGAAACAAAAATTGAATTTGATGGTTTCCTCCATTTTGTCCCAGGAAGTCACTTCCAAAAATGGATCGCCCTTAAGCTCGATATCGTTGCTATTGATATAGTTCAAAATAGTGGCGATATTGGAAAGCATATTTTTTGCTTTTTTA
>SMXJ01000025.1 GCA_004356305.1 Bacteroidota bacterium
GCTAATACTGTTCTTTTTCATTCGGGAAATCGCCACTTTTTACATCTTTAATATAGCTACTGAAGGCTTTGGACATTTCAGAATAGAGATCCAGATATCTACGCAAAAACCGTGGATTGAATTCATAGGTCATCCCTATCATATCGTGAGTCACCAGTACTTGCCCGTCTACGCCACCACCCGCTCCGATACCAATAATAGGAATGGTGAGGCTTTTAGCGACTTTCTCTGCCAGTGCGGCAGGTACTTTTTCCAATACAATACTGAAACACCCTGCTTTTTCCAACAATTGGGCATCCTCGGTAAGTTTCTTCGCTTCTTCTTCTTCTTTGGCCCGCACTGTATAGGTTCCAAATTTATAAATGGATTGAGGGGTAAGTCCTAAATGTCCCATCACCGGTATTCCCGCATTCAAAATACGTTTGATAGATTCTTTGATCTCCTTGCCCCCTTCCATTTTTACGCCATGCGCACCGCTTTCTTTCATAATGCGAATGGCAGACCGAAGCGCCTCTTTGGGATCGCTTTGATAACTACCGAAAGGAAGGTCTACTATCACCAGGCTGCGATCGATTCCTCTAATAACAGAGGAGGCATGGTAGATCATTTGGTCCAGGGTTATGGGAAGTGTGGTTTCATGGCCCGCCATAACATTCGAGGCGGAATCTCCTACTAATATAACATCTACACCGGAGCCATCTACTATCTTAGCCATGGTGTAGTCATAGGCAGTGAGCATGGAGATCTTTTCCCCGTTTTGTTTCATATCCACCAAGGTTTTGGTGGTAATTCGTTTGTATTCTTTCTTAGCTATCGACATGGTGTAACAGATTACCAAGTAAAAGTACTAATTTTGAAATCAATTGATAATGCAAAAACCATGAAGTCACCACTATTATTGTTTAGTATTCTTTTTTCCATAGCTGCCGTTGGACAAAACTCTTTTACCGAGGCCAATGCCAGGCAGATCATCGATACTTTTTTTGAAGGTTTTCATAAAGGGGATACACTTTTGATGAAATCGGTTATGACCGATGACCTCGTGATGCAAACTGCTTTTACCGATAAGGAGGGAAATAATAAAATAACGAATGATACTTCGGAAGATCTATTGAATGCGATCGCCAGCCGTCCGGAGGATCAAAAATGGGATGAACGCCTGTTGGGCTATAAAGTACAAATAGACGGAAATCTGGCGCACGTTTGGACGCCTTATGAGTTTTGGTTCAATGATAGTTTTAGTCATTGTGGGGCCAATGCTTTTACCCTTGTCAAAACCGACGATGGTTGGAAGATCATTCATTTGATCGACTCAAGGCGTAAATCGACCTGCAAACCATAGCGACCTTCGTTTTTTTTTAGAAAATATATTGAGAATATTATAACTATTTCCGTCTATTCGCCAATAAAGGAGGAGGCTCCCCGGTAAAAGGATTCCAGCGACCGATACTTTTGGCGCCCATTCCGGCTGCTTTTATCACTGCGCGATCACCATAACGCTCTCGCATTTTGTCCATGGCCTGATATAGGCTGATGATCTTATCATTATCGTCAAACAGATCGATTTGCTGGCCGCCTTCCACCAGGTGGCTAAACCGAACCCCCACCAAACGTACCAAAAGCCTGCGCTGATACAGTTTTTTGTAGATCTCCATCACTACAGGTACTATTTTATGGTCGGCCGAACTATACGGAATTCGTTTTTGTTGCGTATAGGTTTGGAAATCGGAGTACCGGATCTTAAAAGTCACACAGGCGGTCAACTTATTTCCCCGGCGCAACTGATAGATCAAATTTTCGGCCATGGCGATGATGACGCTTTCCAGTTTTTTGACATCGGTGGTGTCGCGGTCGAAGGTGCGCTCCGTAGAGATGGATTTACGTTCGGTATATTGTACGACGGGTGAGTTATCGATGCCATTGGCCTTTTTCCAAATTAGCTGCCCATTCTTCCCAAATACCTTTGCCATCATCTCTATGGGCATTTCCTGAATGGTCTTAATGCGTTTGACCCCCAGATCACACAATTGCCGATAGGTAACTTTCCCCACCATAGGAATTTTACTTACCGATAGCGGCGAGAGAAAAGGTTTTTCGGTGCCCTGACAGACCTGTATCTGATTGTTGGGCTTGGCCTCACCGGTTGCAATTTTGGAAACGGTTTTATTGATGGACAACCCAAAAGAAATGGGCAATCCGGTTTCCTTTATGATGCGTGTACGCAATTCGGAAGCCAGCTTATGGCATCCAAAAAATTGATCCATTCCCGTAAGATCTATATAAAACTCATCCACCGACGTTTTTTCATACAAGGGGACACTCTCCTTGATCACGTCGGTCACCATATTGGAGAATTTGCTGTAGATCCCCGAGTTTCCTCTTAGTACAATAGCTTCGGGACATAGCTGTCTTGCCATTCGCATAGGCATGGCCGAGTGAATTCCAAAAGTACGGGCCTCATAGCTACAGGAGGCGACCACCCCGCGATCTGTAGTGCCACCAATGAGGACCGGCTTCCCTTCCAGCTCGCTGTCCAGCAGGCGTTCGCAGGACACGAAAAAGGTGTCCAGGTCCATGTGTACTATGTGGCGATTGTTGTTCATTTTTAATTTCCGCGAAGGCGGGAATCTCATTTTTTTATTCAGTTCTTTTTTGCACTGCGTCGTCGCGTAACGGCTATGGGAGAGCACGGTTGATCGAGTCGATTTTCTCAATCCACTCCCGCTATTAGAGAAAAATGTATCAAAACCATTTTTGAACTGTTCATTTCTTTTGTATGACCAAAGAAAAGAAGCAACCCGCCCGAACGTGCCGTTCGGTACCTGCCCGACGGTGTCATTCAGGCGGGCGGGCGGGAAGAAAAGACACCTTCGACGAGGAATTTTTAAGCTGCGCTTAAAACCGCACTCAAAACTCCGCGTCAGCTGCCTTCGACAGCTTCCTGAATCCCGGAGCTTTTGTGGCGCATATTCTTGTGCCGAAGGATTTTTCAACTCTCAACTCCCGATTTTGGACTTCCGGCTTCGGTCTTCAAGCTTCGCGCCTCCAACTTTCAACCCTCAACCCCCACCTCCAAAGGCCTTTTCATCAGATCGGGTAGCGCACCATATCCTTTTTTGATCAGGGCTTCTTTTTGGGCATAGGGCCAACCCTTTATTTCCAGTTCAGAACTAACAGCTGTCGAAATATCGGTGAACTCAGTATAGAAGGCCAGTTGTACCGGTCTTCGATCACGTGTGTAGTTGCGCTTCCCCAGTTGGTGTTCGTCAAGGCGTTTCGACAGATTGCAGGTAATGCTCGTATAGTGACTATTATCGGCACATTTCAGGATGTATACAGAATATGTTTTCATGATCTTACTATTTATTATTTTGTCATTTCGAGCGATTTTCCCAAACCACTCCCGTTACTAGAGAAAATCACTCGAACTGACATTTTCAATCTTCTTACTACTTACTACTTACTACTTGCTTAGTGCTTCCTGCTTCATTCCTATACCGCTTCCCATGTGCCCTCGTTTTTACAGTACCCTCTGCATACCTCGGGTCTTCAATAATGGCCAATCGTTCCATCTCGGAAACTTCAATACTGATGCAATCAAATTCTTCCATCACTTTGCCGGTGATGCGGTACACCCCTTTGCCACGAAACCGGTATTTGGCAGCTACGGGCGGAAAATGAACCGTATCTATAAAATCCCCATCCCGGTCCAAAAATGTTCCGAAGTACATTCGTTTCTGATTGGCCGTTACTGTTACCTTTGTGGTGACCAAATACCCGTCCAGAGCAACATACTTCCCTACAAAATGAGGCAGATGCCTTGCCCGAAGAGTACCCTCTGATGGCGTTAGCAATAATTGAAACGGATTGCAAAGCGGATATCCCAACAGCTCTATTTCATCATAGGCATCTTCCAAACTAGTATTAGGCAGGTTGGGGGTTTGGTAATTCACCTTTTCAGCTTTAAAAAGGATGAGTTTGTTCTCTTCAAAAGTCACCTTGTTGATCTTCATATGCGCCTCCCATAACAACTCGCGCTTGTTTCTTTTGGTGAATCGAAACGCATTGATCTTTATTAAAATAGACATCTGCTCCATGGAAACAGGGACACGATCGATAAAGTCGTCCAGACCGGAGAAGTAACCATTTTGTTTCCGGTCTTCAACAAAATGTTTGATCACTTTGGACTCCAACGAGTGTAAAAAGGTAAAGCCCAGATAGATGTCCTTCCCATGTATAACCACTTCCGCAAAACTTAAATTGATACAAGGCGGCAAAATAGTCCCTCCGTGCATTCGTGCCTCGTGTACATAGAATTCGGGGCGGTAAAATCCGCCGCCATTGTTGAGGGTCGCTACCATATATTCCAACGGATAGTAGGCTTTTAGAAACAGGCTTTGGTAGCTCTCCACCGCATAGGAAGCCGAGTGCCCCTTCGCGAAGGCATACCCGGCAAAGCTTTCGATCTGCCGCCAGATCTCCCTGGTGAGGTCTTCGGGCTTTCCGGAGTTTTTGCAGTTATCAAAGAACAGCACCTTTACTTTTAAGAATTCTTCCCGTGAACGGAATTTCCCCGACATCCCCCGCCGCAGCATATCGGCTTCGCCCAGGGTGAGTCCGCCAAAGTAGTGCGCCACTTTGATCACATCTTCCTGATAGACCATTACACCATAGGTTTCGGGCATGATGTCCAGCATGATGGGATGGGCGTCTTTTCTTCGTTCCGGAAAACGGTAGCGCAGTATGTATTCGCGCATCATCCCCGATTTGGCAACGCCGGGCCGTATCACCGAACTGGCCGCTACCAAACCCAGATAGTCATCTACCTGTAGTTTGCGCAGCAACATACGCATGGCCGGGGATTCTACATAAAAACAGCCAATGACCCTGGCGTTTTTCAACAGATATTTAATACGCTCGTCTTGCTTGAAACGCTTGATGTCGTGAATGTCGATGGGAGGTTGCTCCGGATGATTGTATTTTACAATTTCCACGGCGTCCTTTATTTTTCCCAGTCCACGCTGACTCAAAATATCAAATTTGTACAGCCCGATATCTTCGGCGACCACCATATCGAATTGGGTGGTGGCAAAGCCTTTGGGCGGCATAAAGGTAGCCGTGTAATAGTGGATGGGCTTTTCAGAAATAATGATCCCGCTGGCATGGATCCCCAGATAGTTAGGAAACCCTTGAATTAACTGACTGTACGCCACAACCAATTGCGATAGTTTGTCGAGGGTGCTGTAATTGTAATCGCCTTTAGAGAGCACATCAATCTCTGCTTTTGGCAAACCGAACACCTTTCCCAATTCACGGATGGCGGCCTTATATTTAAAGGTGTTGTACACGGTGAGCAGGGCGGTGTTCTTAAAATTTTTAAAAATGAACTCGGTGATATCATCCCGGTCCAGCCAGGAAAAGTCGATATCGAAATCGGGAGGGTTTTTGCGGTACAGATTGATAAAACGCTCAAAATAGAGGTCGAGCTCTATGGGATCGACATCTGTGATACGAAGCAAATAGGCGATCACGCTATTGGCACCACTCCCGCGCCCTACATAGAAATAGCCTTTGCTGCGGGCGTATTTCAGGATCTTCCAGTTGATGAGGAAATAGGAGACAAACCCCTTTTGCTGAATGATATCGAGTTCCATTCCAATTCGGGAGAGGATGACCTCTTCTGGATCGTTCCCATAGCGATAGGGCAGGCCACTGTAGGTTAGCTTTTTCAGTAGTCTATAATCGAGACCTTCATTCCCGGTGTATGATCGTTGGTTGTTGGGCGTTTCTTTGGAGAAATCGAAGTCGATGCTACAGCGTTCCAGTAGTTTTTTTGTATTCCGGATCAATTCCGGAAACTCACTAAAGGCGGCTTCGATCTCCCGGGGAGAACAGAGGATATCATTTTCACTGCCTTGTTCGGAAACCGGAAGCTTGCTCAACAAAGTATTATTGGCGATCGCCCGAAGCAATCTATGGATATTGAATCCTTTTTTATGGGGAAAGGAAACGGTATGCAACACCAGGAGTTTGTCCAATCGGTTGCGCCAGGGAGAAAATTTCAAGCGATTGAGATCTTCGGCTTTTACACCCAGGAATTCATTTTCTGAAAGGTCTTTATGCTGAAATGTTGCAAAAGGATAGATCGCAAAAGTGTAGGGGAGTGGCGCTGCTTTTGGAGGAATGGCCTCTTCAGAATGTAAAAAGTGAGAAAGGTAGCCGTTGATATTTTGAAATCCACGGTTGTTTTGCGCCAACAGTATGAATTGTTGCTGTGCACCAAGTCTAAAATCGACCCCTACTGCCGGCCGGATGTTGTATTTGGGTGCCAGGCGCAGTATGTCCATACAGGCCGAAGTTGTATTGATATCGGTCAATGCAAAGCTTGTGATCCCCAGTTCTTGTGCCGATTGCAGTAAGTCCCGGGGTTTGAGCGTGCCGTAGCGAAGGCTGTAATATGTGTGTACGTTGATATACATATTGGATATATTCCAAATATATGGAATAATTCCAATATTTAGAAAGATTGTTGACAAATAAGTAATGAGTAGTGAGTAATGAGTAGTGAGTAGTGAGTAATGAAAAGTGCTTGTCCGTCCGAATCCCGAGTACTCGGGAGAAGGCGGAAAGAGTGAATAGTGAAAGGGTGAAGTATGCAGTAAGCAGGGAAAAATGGAATTTGTCATTCTGAGTGAAGCGAAGAATCTCTAATAGAATCCTCTCTGCCTGTGTCGGACAGGAATGAAAAGGTCGGAAACAAGAAACAAAAGTAGCCACCGGCAGCGTAAAAATTTTACCGTCAATAACTGCCGATGTCAGACCGGAACGCGGTTCGGTCATTAGTGCTACAATGCCCTCATGTATTGGAAGCCTATCAAAAATGACGGTCATCCAGAGCGCTGTTATTGGCGCCTCCCATGAGATCATACCTTCCATCCGACTCCACCTGAGCTGCAGGCCCTTTATCGAGGAGTTTGATTTAAACAGGAAACCCTGCAGAGAGAACCCTATCGAAACAACCCCCCCCGATGAGTGGGATCGGGGAAAAGGATTTGATGTAATCCCTACCCCGAGTCCTCGGGGGGGATGAATTGATCTATTTCATCGATTGGAATAAAATTAATAGTTAAGGAGTTCATATCTAAGAGGAGATACTCGTGGTTTATATATCCGGAGTGATGCTTTATATATTTAGACAGGTTGTTGAGCGTGAAGCGTGAAGGGTGATAGGCCCGCCCATACCACTGGTATGTTCGGGTAAAGATAGAGGCAGATACCTTGTATGGCCGATAGCCCGGCCCCGTAATGAGTTTACTCTGCTACGGGGATCGCCCTACTGACACCCTGTCATATAAACTCCGATGGCACAATCATTGACTTATAGTGAGCGTATAAAAAATGAATTTAACAACATAATTATAATACTATGAGTAAAATTATTGGAATCGATTTAGGGACTACTAACTCTTGCGTTTCGGTAATGGAAGGTAGTGAACCAACCGTGATACCGAATGCGGAAGGGAAACGCACTACACCTTCGGTCATCGCTTTTGTAGAGGATGGCGAAATTAAAGTGGGGGATCCTGCCAAGAGACAGGCTGTGACCAATCCAACCAAAACCGTCGCTTCGATCAAACGATTTATGGGGAACAAATATTCGGAGTCTAAATTAGAAGCCGATCGTGCTACCTATAAAGTTGTAAAAGGAGATAACGACACCCCGCGTGTCGATATTGACGGACGTCTGTATACGCCACAGGAATTGAGTGCGATGATCCTTCAGAAAATGAAGAGGACCGCCGAAGATTACCTTGGCCAGGACGTAACCCGTGCCGTGATCACAGTGCCCGCTTATTTTAATGACAGTCAGCGTCAGGCTACCAAGGAAGCCGGAGAGATTGCCGGATTGGTCGTAGAGCGTATTATCAACGAACCCACCGCGGCGGCTTTGGCATACGGAATGGACAAAAAAGATACCGACCAGAAGATCGTGGTATTCGATTTTGGTGGAGGAACCCATGATGTGTCCATCCTTGAATTGGGAGATGGCGTATTTGAAGTACTGTCTACCGACGGGGATACCCACTTAGGGGGTGACGATATAGACCAGACGATCATCAACTGGTTGGCCGATGAGTTTGAAAGCGAAGAGAAATTAGACCTTCGGAAAGACCCAATGGCACTACAACGTCTGAAAGAAGCTGCCGAAAAAGCGAAGATCGAATTATCTTCTTCTACACAAACCGAGATCAATTTACCTTATATCACGGCAACTGCCAGCGGACCCAAGCACCTGGTGAAAACCTTGAACCGGGCGAAGTTCGAGCAGTTGATAGACGATCTGATAAAACGTACCATCAAGCCTTGTGCTACCGCGCTGAAGGCAGCCGGACTTAAGAAAAGTGATATCGATGAGATCATCCTTGTGGGTGGTTCTACACGTATCCCTGCGGTTGTGGAAGCGGTTGAGAAGTTCTTCGGAAAAGCACCCAGCAAGGGAGTGAATCCTGATGAGGTAGTAGCCGTTGGCGCTGCTATTCAAGGGGGTGTATTGACCGGAGACGTAAAAGATGTATTGTTACTGGATGTAACGCCACTATCCCTGGGAATTGAAACCATGGGAGGTGTGATGACGAAATTGATCGATGCGAATACGACCATCCCTACCAAGAAGAGTCAGATATTCTCGACCGCGGCTGATAATCAGCCGAGCGTTGAGATCCATGTGATGCAAGGAGAGCGTCCTATCGCAAAAGACAACAAGACCATTGGCCGTTTCTTCCTGAGTGACATTCCGCCTGCACAGAGAGGGGTGCCACAGATAGATGTGACCTTCGATATTGATGCCAACGGTATCATCAAGGTAAGTGCGACCGATAAGGCTACGAACAAATCACAGAACATCAGAATCGAGGCTTCCAGTGGCCTGACCGATGAAGAGATCGAAAAGATGAAGGCTGATGCTGAGGCAAATGCCGAGGCCGATAAGGCTGCCAAGGAAAAGGCCGATAAGATCAACGAGGCAGATGCGATGATCTTCCAGACTGAAAAGCAATTGAAGGAGTTTGGCGATAAGCTGAGCGACGACAAGAAAGCGCCTATCGAAGCCGCGTTGGAAGAATTGAAGAAGGCCTTTGAGACCAAGGAGGTAGAGACCATTGAACCCGCCTTGGAGAAGATCAACGAAGCCTGGAAAGAAGCTTCGGAGGAAATGTATAAGGCTTCACAGGATGGCCAGGAAGCTCCCGAAGGAGACACTACGGAGCAGAATGGTGAGGAGAGTAGTGATGTTGAAGATGTGGACTTTGAGGAGGTTAAGTAAATAATCCCTTGTTATTCTGAATTTAATTCAGAATCTCAAATAATAATTAAGCCCGGTTGAGAGACCGGGTTTTTTTTATGTGTTTAACGGTTTGTATAAAAGTCAGTAACGCTTAGGAGTTTGCGGTAGCTTTGGCTTTTAGTTAACGCTCCCGATAGCTATCGGGAGGCGGAGCAAACTCTAATTCTGACTTTTCAGTTAAGATACGAATTTAAACAAACTGAGTGAATTTCAGTCATGAAATTCATACGTTATTGCTTTTATGCTTTGTTACCCAACGTTTATTTTTCATGCATATTAAGCAGGCCAAAATCAAAAGGTGTCCATAAACACGCTTTTATGTCACTTTCCTTTAATCCGGAGTTAACCCAAGTATTGCAAGTTTTAAAACAGGTAAAACTTCCTAAAGATTCATAAAAGTCATCATTATATGAATAGCCTTTGTTATTCAATAATATTTTTTTGTTCAATGAGTCTAAATAAAATGTTTTGTCGATATACTGATTGATTTTATTCAGTTGATTTTGATTAACTTTTACTTCTACCCAATCTCCTTTAATTGTTGGATATCTAGTTAAATGAATTAAAGAAGCGCTTTTAATAAATAAGGCACGGCAAGAATTATTAAAAGTTAGATCACTCCAAGTTGGTGTATTGAGGTAAAAATTTTTATCACCCCAACCAAATGCAAAATAATTATCATTTTTAAAATATTTTAGGCCATCTAAAAGTTTTGAGTGCAATTGATCTTTAGCTATAATAATATCTAAATGAACTCCATTTGAATTTAAATAAATGGACTTATTTTTCTCTGAATTTTCTTCTTCATTATTTATTGGGATGAATGTTAAAATCAATGAGATTAGAAAATACACAATAGGAATTAAAATAATTGCAATAATCCATTTCACTATTTTCTTAACCACCTTCATTTTATGTTGGGTAACTTGGTTATATCGCTTATAAATGTATCGTTATCCTCTCAAATGGTCTTGGATAGAATACGATTAATAATACTATTTATAAACAAAACACCCCACCCAATTCTTGATCAGTGAGGTTCTCAAGGTGACCAGAAATTGAAAATGGGGAGCAGATTGTTGAGTTAAAGATAGGGGAAAAAGGAGTAAGAAGCAAGGAGTAAGTAGTGAGTATCGTGATTGGTGAGCGGTGAACAGTGAATAGTGAATAGTAAATAGTGAACTTTAAACCATTGCCCTTAATTCTAAACTCCAAACTTTCAACTTAAAACCATCAAACCTAAACGAATAAA
>SMXJ01000026.1 GCA_004356305.1 Bacteroidota bacterium
AAATCGAGCGAGATGAGCAAGGGAATATCAAAATCATATTCGATACCTATATCACCTGCGGCAAAAAAGAAAGTTTCATTAGCTCGAGCGGGTTTAAAATCATTACCAAAAACGACCTGCCCCAGTCCGCCACCTACACCTGCATACCAGTTGAAATTACCATCAAGGTAGAAAACCCATTCGTAAAGACCGGTTATTTTATAGGCTGCATATTTATTACCGTCATTCCAGCCTAAACCGAATTCTATTCGGTTGCTGTCACTTAAACCCAGCTGATAATTAATTTCCGTGCCTATACCATCGCTTCCGCCAAATCGTAATCCCAACGCATTACTAGCGACTTCCTGTGCTTGAATGCATGATGTAATTCCTATTAATGCCAGTGTGATTAAAAAAGTATTTCTCATAATTAGGTTTGTTGTTTGTTGTGTAAAATTAGTATGATTTTTTTGAATAGCTGTTATACAATTATAAAAATATTTCTTTTTGAAATAATAATAATAAGTGTGTGTAGTTTTCTATTTTTACCATATAACTGATGGAAAAAGCGCTAACACATCTTAAAACGTACTTCGATGGTGATTTATTTTTCGACGATCTTCATAAATCTTTATATGCTACAGATGCTTCCGTATATCGAAAGATGCCCTTAGCGGTCGCTTTTCCTAAAACTGAGAAAGGAATTATACAATTAGTGCAATTTGCTTCTAATCACCAAACCTCTTTAATTCCAAGGACTGCAGGGACATCTCTTGCCGGACAGTGTGTGGGTGATGGAATAGTCGTGGATGTTTCCAGGTATTTCACAGAAATCATCGCCTTAGATACCAATAATAAAACGGTAACGGTTCAGCCCGGTGTAATCAGAGATGAGTTGAATGCTTATTTAGAGCCTTATGGATTGTTCTTTGGTCCAAACACCTCTACGAGTAATCGTTGTATGATAGGTGGTATGGTTGGAAATAATAGTAGCGGTACAACATCGATTCAATATGGAGTGACACGTGATAAGGTGGTGGCGTTAAAAACCATCTTATCCAATGGTGAGGTTGTGGTTTTTTCTGAAATTTCTTCGGAAGCATTTACAGCCAAATCCAGGCTCGATACCTTAGAAGGTGAGATATACAAACGTCTCTATGACGAATTGTCCCCGGAAGAGGCCCGGTTGGAGATCAAACGAGAATTTCCGAAACCGGAAATTCATCGTCGAAATACCGGTTATGCTGTAGATGCATTGATAGATACCGAAGTTTTTACAAATTCTACAGAGAAAATAAACCTTTGTAAACTGCTTTGCGGGAGCGAAGGGACCCTGGCATTTACTACTGAGATCATCTTGAGATTGGATCCACTACCTCCGGCACATACTACCCTGGTGGTTTCACAATATAAGACGATCGAAAATTGCCTGAACGATGTTAGTGTGGCAATGGAGCACAACCTATATGCATGTGAGATGATGGATGATGTTATCCTCGATTGTACAAAAAAAAATAAGAAATACGATTCGTATCGCTTTTTTGTCCAGGATAGCCCTAAGGCCTTGTTATTATTGGAATTGAAATCCAATACGGAAGAGGATGTTCAGTCACAAACCAACTCATTGCTCAAGGATCTGAAGGCAACCGGATTAAGCTATGTCACAACCGTTTTAACAGGACCGGACATGGAAATGGCCATGGAATTGCGAAAAGCCGGCTTGGGTTTATTGGGCAATATGGTGGGGGATAGAAAAGCGGTTGCCTGTATTGAAGATACTGCCGTGTCCTTAGCAGATCTGCCTCACTACATTTCCGACTTTACCGCTTTGATGAAAAGTTATGGTCAGGATGCCGTTTATTACGCCCATGCGGGAGCAGGGGAGCTGCATTTGAGGCCTATACTGAATCTAAAGACTAAAGAAGGGGTCGAATATTTCAGGAAGATAACAACCGCTGTCGCGCGGCTTACTAAAAAATACAAGGGGTCATTTTCAGGAGAACATGGCGACGGAATTGTACGGGCAGAGTTTGTGGAAATGCAGATCGGTTCGAAGAATTTCGAATTACTGCAACGGATCAAAAAGACCTTCGACCCGGCTAATATATTTAATCCCGGAAAGATCACCGATGCATGGCCCATGGACCAATCACTTCGGAACGAAACGGAAGTAGTTACGCCTTTGGTGGAAACCCTAATGGATTTCGAGGATTCGGAGGGAATCCTTCGGTTGGCCGAAAAGTGCAATGGCAGCGGGGATTGTCGTAAAACAGCGAATACAGATGGGGTCATGTGTCCTAGTTATCATGTAACAAAAAATGAGAAGGATACCACCCGGGGAAGGGCGAATATGCTTAGGGAAGTACTCACAAATAGTGAATCTGTAAATAAATTCAATTCGGAAGAGCTCAAAGAAGTACTGGACCTGTGTTTGAGTTGTAAGGCATGCGCGAGTGAGTGCCCCAGTAATGTGGATATCTCGGCTATTAAAGCAGAATTTTTATACCAATATAACAAGACCAATGGTGTTTCCATTGCGGACATTCTGTTCGGTAAGAGCAGTATGTACAATAAAAGGGCGGCTCGATTTCCAGGGATAGCCAATTTCCTTTTTAGCAATGCGATCACATCCCGGATGATTAAATCCTGGGCCCATATCGCACAGCAACGTTCCCTTCCAAAAATATCAAGTAAACCTTTCAGTAGAAACATTCAAAATATACAAAATGAGGTGATTAGCACCAAGAAGAATGTGATTTTATTTTTGGATGAATTCAGTAAATATCTGGAAGTGAATATTGCAGAAGATGCCTATGAATTGTTAGTCGGTTTGGGATATAAAGTCACTGTTGTCGATCATTTGGACAGTGCCCGGGCACTGATCAGCAAGGGATTTTTGGAGGAGGCGAAGCAACACGTCAACGAGAATATAGACTTTTTAAAGGATAGAATTTCGGAAGAGGTGCCTCTTATTGGAATTGAACCCTCCGCTATACTTGGATTTAGGGATGAATACCTCCGTTTGGCAGATAATAAGGCCTCGGCCAAGCACATTTCAGAAAATACCTATTTAATTGAAGAATTCCTTGCTTCTGAGATATACAACGGAAATATTACATCGGACCGGTTCACTTCAGAAGAGAAAAACGTAAAAATACATATACACTGTCATCAAAAAGCCCTGAGTGATCAAAAGGTTACGTTTGATATGTTGAATCTTCCGGAGAATTTTAAGCCTACTATCATTCCTTCCGGTTGTTGTGGAATGGCTGGAAGTTTTGGTTATGAAAAGGATCATTACGAACTGAGTATGCAAATAGGGGAACTAAAATTATTCCCTGCTGTGAGAAAAGCTTCCGCAACGACGATTATTGCTGCTAATGGAACCAGTTGTCGCCACCAAATTAAGGATGGTACGGAGCGGGAAGCCCTTCATCCTGTGACTATTTTACGGCAAGCATTGCTATAGTGTTGATATGATATAGGATTATAAAATAGTAAAAGGGTCGCTTATTTTCAGATTCGTTTGGAATAGTTACATTTGTTAAAAACCATTCTATGGCCGGGAATTCCTTCGGAACCATTTTTAAACTTACCACTTTTGGTGAATCACACGGTGAAGCTATAGGAGGGATAATTGAGGGCTGTCCGGCAGGAATCCAATTGGATTTTGATGCTATCGAAATTGAAATGCAACGCCGAAAACCCGGGCAGTCTTCCATTGTGACCCAAAGAAAAGAGCAGGATGCAGTAAAATTCCTATCCGGAATTTTTGAAGGAAAAACGATGGGAACACCCATTGGATTTGTGATCGAGAACAAAGACCAAAAGCCCAGGGATTATTCACACATCAAGGATACCTACCGACCCTCACACGCAGATTATACCTATGACAAAAAGTACGGAATACGTGATTATCGGGGTGGTGGGAGGTCTTCCGCCAGAGAAACTGCGTGTAGAGTGGCTGCCGGTTCCATCGCGAAACAACTTTTGAAGGATATCAAGATCACGGCTTATGTATCGGGTGTGGGTAATTTGCAACTGGATAAGCCGTATGCAGATCTGGATTTTTCGGAAATAGAAAAAAATCCGGTCCGTACCGCAGATGCAGAAATGGCCCAACAAATGGAGGCCTACATTGGAGAAATTCGAAAACAAGGTGATACTGTTGGAGGTATTATAACTTGTGTAATCCAAAACGTCCCGGTAGGGTTAGGAGAACCGGTTTTCGATAAATTGCATGCTACCTTAGGCAAGGCTATGCTGTCGATCAATGCGGTTAAAGGGTTTGAATTCGGAAGTGGTTTCGAAGGCACACATTTAAAGGGTAGCGAACACAACGATATCTTTAATGAAGATGGCAGCACCCGAACCAACTACAGCGGTGGGGTACAAGGCGGAATTAGTAACGGCGAAGATATTTACTTTAAAGTAGCCTTCAAACCGGTTGCCACTATCATGCAAAAGCAGCAAACTATCAATTCAAAAGGTGAAAAAGTAGATATACAAGGCAAAGGTCGGCATGACCCCTGTGTTGTTCCACGTGCTGTTCCAATTGTGGAGGCAATGGCAGCATTGGTATTAGCCGATTTTTGGTTATTAAATAAACTTTCAAAATTATAATTAAAGAAGCATGAAGAAATTAGCGTTACACTGGAAAATCCTTATAGGTATGGTATTGGGGATTCTGTTTGGCTTTATAATGACCGGGGTAGACGGAGGAAAAGATTTTGTGGACGATTGGATTAATCCGATAGGGACCATTTTTGTTAAATTATTAAAGCTGATCGCAATTCCTTTGATTTTGGCATCTTTAATCAAGGGGATATCAGATCTTAAAGATATTTCAAAATTCAGTAATATAGGCTTACGCACTATGGGCATTTATATAGTAACAACGGTCATAGCTATTACTATTGGTTTGATCCTGGTGAATGTAATAGAACCCGGAAATGGTATTTCTGAAGAAACCGTAGCCAGGCTAACTCAAACCTACGCTGATGATAGTGGAGTTCAATCTAAGATAATTGAAGCCGGAAAGGATAGGGGACCTCTGGAATTCCTGGTCGAAATGGTACCGGATAACGCCTTCTTTGCTTTTAGTAATAATAAATTAATGCTACAAGTCATTTTCTTTACAATTCTTTTAGGGATCTCTATGTTACTCGTTGGAGAAAAGGCTGCGAAACCTCTTAAAAAGTTTTTTGATTCACTCAACTATGTGGTATTAAAGATGGTGGACATTATCATGTTATCGGCGCCTTATGCGGTTTTTGCGTTGCTGGCCCAGGTATTGGTTACCGCAGGAGATCCTGAAATTCTAAGAAGATTGTTATCCTATGCCGGGGTAGTAGTATTAGGACTCATTATTATGATCGGTTTTTATCTATTGGTCATAATCGTATTTACAAAGAAAAATCCTTTATGGTTCTTAAAACAAATAAGCCCCGCTCAGTTATTGGCTTTTTCAACCAGTTCCAGTGCGGCAACATTACCGGTGACTATGGAGAGGGTAGAGGAGCATCTTGGAGTTGATAAAGAAGTTTCCAGTTTTGTGCTTCCCGTTGGAGCTACCATTAACATGGACGGTACTAGTTTGTATCAGGCTGTAGCTGCGGTTTTTATTATGCAGGTTTTATGGCCTGAAGGGTTGACTATGAGTAACCAGCTTATGATCGTGTTAACGGCTTTATTAGCTTCTATTGGATCTGCTGCAGTTCCGGGTGCAGGAATGGTAATGCTGGTTATTGTTTTGGAAGCTATTGGCTTCCCGGCAGACAAACTTCCCATTGCTCTTGCATTAATTTTTGCCGTAGACCGACCCCTGGATATGTGCAGAACTGTAGTAAATGTAACGGGTGATGCAACCGTTGCTATGATAGTGGCAAAATCGGTTGGTAAATTGGGCAAACCTAAAATAAAAGAATGGGACGACCATCACGAGGAGGTCAAGTAATTCATGAATTCATATCGTAAATTAATGAATTGTAGGTGGTAGTTGGTAATTCGCTGGCTGCCACTTTGATTTTTTAATATATTTACTGTTCCAAAGCTATCACTTAGCTACTCCCTCTATAAACGATCTGATTTATGCTTTGGCTTTATAAAAGTCATCGCCATGAGAAAATTATTTCTTTCACTTGTTTTGTTTGGATCCTATATGTCCTGTGCACAGGTAGGAATAGGGACCACAACACCTGCCGTTTCTTCCATGCTGGAAATAAGTAGTACTTCAGACGGAGGCATTACCTACAAGGGGTTTATGCCACCCAGAGTTCCTACTATCTCGAACAGAAACTCTATAAATCCATCGTTTGGAGACGAAGGCCTCATTGTATTTGTTGCGGGAATCGAATGTCTTCAAATTTGGAATGGATCAACCTGGGAAGACATTCATTGTTTGAATAATATTTCCTTCGCCAATATGTTTCAAAATTTCGATTTGAGTACAGGTTGGGGATATTCCAGTGATATTCCATTTTTCGATAACGGTGCCGATGGTTTCTATGGAATTACTAATAGTACAAACGGAGGATTTAGCAATATTACGACTCTGACCAATGACTTTTTAGGGATACTGGATATGAATGATGAAGGAACAAATGGGACAGCAGGATTCGCCACCATAACATTTAACACCATTAATGTCTCAGGCGCGGCGAGTGGTGTCACATTATCTTTTGACTATGAGTTCTACGAATTCGACACAGGAGATGATGTGTATTATACTGTCACCATTGACGGAATTCCACAAACCGAGGTACAATTAATAAATGGTTTTGCAAATCTTTCTCTAAACGGAAATGTTTCGGTAAATGCACCTCCCGGAACAACAACTATTGGTCTGAGTATCCGCATCCGACAAAATGGTGCCGGTGATTATGCCGGTTTCGATAATTTTGCGATCGTTCCCAACTAGATTAAATTATCCTTTTTTACGAATTTCTACCCTATGTGGATAAGGTATCTCAATACCGGCAGCATCGAGAGCAAGTTTGCATCTTTCTAAGGTTTCAGCATAAACGGTCCAATAGTCTTCATTCAAAACCCAGGGTCTTACATTAAAATTAACTGAACTATCCGCTAACTCACAAACTTTTACTGTAGGTTCAGGATCTTTAAGTACTTTATTGTTGTCTGTAATAACCTTCAGCAGCACATCTTTGGTGTGTTTTATATCCGCATCATAGCTCACCCCCATAACAATGTTTACTCTCCGGTATTTTTCAGAAGAATAATTTATGATATTACCATTAGATAATACTCCATTTGGGATAATGATTTCTTTATTATCTGAAGTATTAAGCTTTGTTGTAAAAATCTCAATTTCCTTGACAACGCCCATTTCCCCTTGAGCTTCAATTAGATCTCCAATTTTGAATGGTTTGAATATCATAAGAAGGACACCTCCTGCAAAATTGGAAAGAGATCCCTGTAAAGCCAAACCAACTGCGAGGCCGGCAGCAGCAAGAATTGCAGCAAATGAAGTTGTTTCAATGCCTAAATTACCAAGGATGGCTATGATCAAAAGAACCTTTAACATCCATCCCAATAGATTTCTCAGAAACTTCTGAAGGCCTTCATCATAATTAGATTTGGCCATTCCTTTAGTAAGAACCTTCATCATTTTTTTAATGATCCAGTTACCAACAATCCATATAACAATCGTACCTAGAACCTTAAGTCCGTATTCCGAACCTATTTCGATTCCCTTATCAAGCCATTTTTGCATATCCATAATAGTATCGCCTTAATAATTTTAAGCATTAAAAGTACTGATTTTTATGACGAAGTATATAACCAAATTCAATTTATATATGAAATAACCCCTGACTAAAATATAAGTCTCTGCGATTTACATAAAAACAACATTTAGAAGGCAATAATTAAGTTCAGTTTTACCATTATTATTATCTTTATTTATATTATAAAAGCTAATCACATGAACGTTTGTTTCATTATGTATCCCTGGGAAGAGATAGATCCCGAAAATGATTCCACTTTGACGATGATCCACGAATTTGCCAAACGTGGTCACGGAATGGCAATTACTACCCCGGCTAATTTAACGATTCGTGACAGTATCGCCTATGCATTTAGCCACTGTTTGAAGAGAGTCGATAAGATCAAATTTAGAAACAGGGCTTTCGACAGGAATGATAATGAGAACAGCAAGCTTGAATTCATCCTTCAGAATTTAAAATAAATTACAAAAACCTCGATCGTAGTTCAGGAGCAGGGATCATACAACTATCTCTTTTACCATACCATTTATAGCGATTACGGGCTACACAATCATATACCCAATTTCGAACAAAGTTGGGAATGATCATAAACCCGTAAAACAGGGGATAACCACCACCCAAATATCTGGCGATCCTTAAAGCTGCCGTGGATCTTACATATACTTTGTCCCCGTCAAGCAGGACAATGGAGTCGGTTTTGGAGGTGTCAATATTGTATTTCACGATGAGTCGTCGCCCGGCTTCTTCCTGAAAAGCGGCAAAACGAAACCGGTCTTTCTTATCTCGTTTGATCACATAGTTTACCGAGTTGTTGCAAAGGTTGCAAACACCATCAAATATAATTATTTTATAATCTCCTTTCATATATCTTAATCTTCGCGTTTTAAACCTTCTCCAACTCTTCCATCCCAACATCTGCGGTAAACATCCCGTAATTTACTATCGCGTTTTTCTTTTCAATACTATCGATAGTCCCAATGGCCCGCCCGTCTATTATTCTAACTTTGTCGCCAACTTTTAAGTCAACTTTCGGCTTAGGTGGAGGGGCTTTTTTGGCGGCCTCTTTTTCCTTCTTTTTCTTTTTACGAATAAGAGCCACCTTTTGCTCCAATTCCTGTTTAATTTTATGTTTTTCGGCTTTCGCCTCTTTTTTCTTCTCCCTTGTTTCAGACGATGGTTTCTTTCGCTTGCTGTTTTCTATCATTACCAACTTCATCAGTTCATCTATCAACTGTCTTTTCTGATTGTTATTTAAGAATTTTTCTGAAATCAAATCTAACTTTTTACCAAGTGCGATCAACCGCTGATTGGCGTCAAACAACTCCTGATAGCTCTCGAGCTTTTTCTGGATCCGAATATTGGTTCCTGCCAGTTGTTTGCTCTCTTCCTTCGCCTTTTGCTCTTCTGTTTTTAACGACTCGGAAGTCTTTCGAAGCTTGCTGCGTTCTTTTTGAAGGTTGGCGATGATTTTGTCAAAACGAATCTTTCCGCGTTCAATCTTCTTCTTCGCCTTATTGATGAGGCTATAGGGAATTCCATTTTTTTGAGCCACTTCAAACGTAAATGAACTACCGGCTTCCCCTGATTGTAAATTATAGATGGGTTCCAAACTTCTACTGTCAAACTGCATATTGGCATTGGTTGCATACGGCAATTCACTCGCCAACAGCTTTAAATTAGCGTAATGAGTGGTGATAATACCAAAAGATTCGCGTTCATAGAATACTTCCAGGAAAGTTTCAGCCAAAGCCCCACCAAGCTCAGGATCACTGCCTGTACCAAATTCATCGATAAGAAAGAGCGTATTCTGATTGCACTTCCTTAAGAACTGATTCATCTTCTTGAGACGATAGCTATAAGTGCTTAAATGGTTTTCGATCGATTGATTATCTCCAATATCGGTTAATATTTTGTCAAACAAACAAAACTCGCTGTAAGGATCCAACGGAATCAATATTCCACTTTGCAACATAACCTGCAATAAACCAACCGTTTTGAGAGTGATGCTTTTACCACCGGCATTGGGCCCTGAAATTACTATAACTCTGTTCTTTGGATGGAGTTCGATGGTTTGCGGAAACGTTTTTTCTTTTCTTTTTCTATTGGATACCAACAACAACGGATGAAAGGCGTCTTTCAAAAAAAGTCTTTTTTCAGAAGATAGTATGGGTAAAACACCGTTGATCTCTAATGCATATCTGGCCTTGGCATGAATTACATCCATGGTTGCCAAATATTCCTGATAACTGTGAAGCAAGTGGCTGGACGGGCGTATAAGTTCGGTCATTTCTTTAATGATACGTTTGACTTCCTCCTGTTCTTCATAGATCAAGCCACTGAGTTCGTTAGCATAATCGAGGGTTTCCTGTGGTTCTATATAGACAATACTACCCGTTTTGGATGTTCCCAAAATAGATCCATTGACTTTGCGGCGATGCATTGCCTTAACAGCCAAAACTCTTCTGTTATCCACAACCGATTCCCGTATTTCGTCCAGGTAGTCAGACAGGATACAGCGGTTAAGGATTTTTGTGAACGAAGAATTAATTTTTCCTTTGACCACATTTAACCTTTTTCGAATGGCGGACAGCTCCGGGGAAGCATCACCTTTTATCTGCCCATAGCGATCCATTTTATTCTGAATACCTTCTGAAATATCTTCGGAATAATCTATTTCTAAAGAGAAAGCCCGGAGATAGACGTAAAACTCCTCAAATTTCCTGAAGAAATTCAGCAATCCCTCAGTGGCGCGTGTAATGGTTAGAATACGTCGAAATCCGCTAAGCTCCAAACTACTATTCTCGATCTCCAACAGTTGTAATTCCTTTGTGATCGCATCAAAACCATGGTTGGGAATACCGTTATCATTTTCGAAAGAAGCCATGAATTCCCTGGTACGATTCAATTCAGGGGAAATCATACTCTCTTCGGAAAAAGGAACGATGGCAAGTGTCTTTTCCTTGCCGATATCCGTAGTAGAAAATTCCGAAATCTGAAGTAAGACCGAAGGGAACTCCAGATCGATCAAGGTTTTGTTGTCTATTCGAATCATATTCTGTTCCGCAAAGGTGAAATTCTCTTTCTTTATTAGTAATTTTATTCGAAGTAAAAATACGAATAATGCCCGTAAAAATTGAACGTACCTGGCACAGCAAACTGGCCGAGGAATTTGAGAAACCCTATTTTCAAAATTTGATCAATTTCGTTAAATCCGAATACAGTTCTCAAACTTGTTATCCACCCGGAAAACAAATTTTCTCAGCCTTCGATCACACGCCTTTTGACAAAGTAAAAGTGGTGATCATTGGCCAGGATCCATATCACGGACACGGGCAGGCTAACGGCTTGTGTTTTTCGGTGTCGGATGGAGTTATGGTTCCACCGTCTCTTCAGAATATGTTTAAGGAAATTGAAGATGATATTGGAAATATACCGCCACAAACGGGTGATCTGGAGCGTTGGGCAAATCAAGGTGTTTTACTTTTGAATGCAACACTTACCGTAAAAGCACAGCAGGCGGGGAGTCATCAAAATAAGGGTTGGGAGCAGTTTACCGATGCCGTGATAGCTAAACTTTCAGAAAAACGTGCTGGGATCGTATTCTTGTTATGGGGTGGTTATGCCAGAAAAAAAGGTGAGAAGATAGACGGGTCGAAACATTTGGTATTGACTAGCGGACATCCATCACCATTAAGCGCGAATAGAGGGTATTGGTTTGGTAATAAACATTTTAGCAAGGCCAATGCCTATTTACTTGAACATTCGAAAGGAGAAATTGAATGGTAGAAAGTGTAGAGGAAGGAAGTATTTTAGTTATTCTTCCTTCGGTAGATCATGCGGTAGATCATGCTCCGAAGTATCGTTACAACTAAAATGTAACAGCAGAAGATTAGTGACCAGCAAAGCCCCCAAAACTATAAAAAAAGTGGTCATAATTAGTTCGTTTTGATAATAAGAGACAGGCGGTTGTGATTGGTTGCGTTGGAATTATAAAATTTTCAGAAAAAGAGAAGAAGAGAAATTGATGTATAAGCCTGACTAAACAATTACTTTTCTATGGAAACCCTCTCCTTGATCAGATCCGGTTTAAATAAGGTGTTCCATCTCTGGTTTTCGGCATTGAAATAGTATTAAGTGAGACCCGCTTCCATAGTTGCTAATAATGGCAATCGTACTTTTTATATCTGAAATTGTTTTGCAAGTAGATTTGCTCGCTACATGAATTCCCTGAATTTATGGTGATCTAACAAATACATGTACAATTTTACAGTAGTTGCCCATAATAATATCGCGAATAATTCCTTCGGTAAGCATTAAGGCCAGATATATTTCCTTGTTGCGCAAGGCCTGGCACATTGCTACTGTTCCCCCGGAATAGTCTTTCCAACGCAGATTGATATTTTCATCGTGATAATCTTTGTTACGTAGGGTTAAGTCCCAAGGAAGATTAAAGTGTTCCCGAACGCCACCGATAATTTTTTTTTCATTGTGTAAGTAAATCTAAAGTCTTAATGATCAATCGATTCACCGTTTCTTTTGGATTAGCGCTGAAGGTTCCGGTCGCTCGATTAGCAATGATGGCATTGAGCGAAACTGCCCTGTGTCCTAATAACTTTGACATGCCATAAATTGCCGATGTTTCCATCTCCAGATTTGTAATACGGTCATTATTATATCTAAAACTTTTCATTTTGTCGTTCAGCTGATCATCTTCCAAAGATAAACGCAGCTTCCTTCCCTGGGGGCCGTAAAATCCAATACTAGTGACGGTAATTCCTTTGATGAATACCGGGGAATTGAATAATTCCAGTACATCTTCATCTGCAGATACCACATAAGGCATGCCCTTTTTAGGGCTCCAGTGCGTATGTTTCATAAATGCTTCTGAAAATGCTACATCTAAAAAACCGGTATTTCCGTAGTAGTGCAATAGATTATCAAATCCCATCGCTTTTTCAGAGACGATGAAACTATCCAGCGGTATGTCATGCTGTATGGTTCCGCTGGTTCCTATTCGTACAAATGTAAGTTGCTGATGTTCTTTTTTAAGGGTTCTTGTTTCAAGATCGATATTGACCAAAGCATCCATTTCATTAAAAACGATATCAATATTGTCGGCACCTATACCTGTAGAAGTTACCGTTAATCGCATTCCATTATAAGTTCCGGTCGTTGTATGAAACTCACGGTTTCGAATCGCCACTTCTATTTCATCAAAATGTTTTGTCACCTCCTCAACACGATCCTGATCGCCCACCATTATTATAGTAGTTGCAATATCCCCCGATTTTAAATCGAGGTGAAAGACATTTCCGTTAGGATTTATAATAAGCTCAGAATCGGGAATTCGCTTCATATATGTCATATTTTAATATGTGAGATGCTTTACCCGCCAACACGTTTCGTTTTGAAACCTTTTTCCTGAAGAAACTTCATTATTCGATCGCGATAATCCCCTTGAATAATGATCTGACCATTTTTATAACTCCCTCCAACACTGAGCAATTGTTTAATTTCTTTAGCCAGTTGCTTAAAATCACTATTGGCTCCTGTATAACCTTCAATAATAGTTGTGGCTTTCCCTTTGCGCTTTTCATACTTGCAAATAAGAGGATCTTTTTGAAGCCAAACCGTTGGTTTATTTTCCCCGGCAGGTTCTTCGGAAGAAACATGATCCGGAAAGTGATTTTTCAATTGGTCTTGTAAATCCATTATTTTTTCATCAAGCCAATTTCTACTAACCGCTGGTGTAAAAATTCCCCTGCAGTAGTATCTTTAAAGGCCTTTGGGTGGTTTTCGTCAACACATTCCGGTAAACAATTCAGGTCCATATCACCGCGAGGGTGCATAAAGAAAGGGATGGAATATCTGGATGTTCCCCATTGTTCGCGTGGGGGATTTACAACCCTGTGAATGGTGGAACGCAGTTTATTGTTCGTATGTCTTTCCAACATATCTCCAACATTTATCACCAATTCGTCTTCCTCGGGAATGGCATCCAGCCAAGTACCATCATTGCGTAATACCTGGAGTCCGCCTGCCGACGCGCCCATTAATAATGTTATCAAGTTTATGTCGCCGTGGGCACCTGCACGTACCGCACCTTCGGGTTCCTCGGTAATGGGTGGGTAGTGGATGGGGCGTAAAATACTATTCCCGTTAGACGCCCAATGATCAAAGTAAAATTCATCAATACCTATATATAATGCCAAAGCCCGCAGCACGTGAATAGCTGTTTTTTCAAGCATGCGATAGGCTTGCATTCCGGTTTTATTGAATTCCGGTAGTTCGCTTACCTGAATATTTTTTGGATATTCTTCGGGAAGGTCTGCATCCTCCTCGGGTTCCTGACCAAAATGCCAAAACTCCTTTAGGTCGCCTTTCTTCATGCCCTTTGCATGTTCCTTTCCGAAAGAAACATAACCGCGTTGTCCACCTAGTCCTTCGATCTCATATTTACTCTTTATTTCCACCGGCAGCGCGAAAAAGGACCTAATCTCTTTGTACAAGGATTCCACCAATGCATCACTCAAAAAGTGATTTTTCAAAGAAACAAAGCCTATTTCTTCATAAGCCTTACCTATTTCATCAACAAATTTTTGTTTTTTCTCCGGATCATCTGACAGGAAATCTGATAGATCTACACTCGGTATATTGTTCATCACATCGGTCTTTATATTCCTGCAAATATACCAAATATAACATGGATTTCCGAAGGTAAAAAAACCCATAAAAGACGTGCCAGGTATAGGAAATTTTCTACTTTTGAAATGATCAAACGAAACCCATGAAATCCGGAACCACGCATAAAATTCATTTTGATTATGACCGTCATGATCTCGATGATAAAACCCTTATTTCTCTTTACAGAAAGATGCTAAAGCCTCGACTGATAGAGGAAAGGATGCTTATTTTACTACGCCAGGGAAAGATTTCCAAATGGTTCAGTGGAATTGGACAGGAGGCGATATCGGTCGGTATTACGTCCGTTTTGAATAATGAGGATTACATCCTTCCCATGCACCGTAATTTAGGTGTGTTCACAACGCGCGGGATACCGCTACATCGCTTGTTTTCACAGTGGCAGGGAAAAAGTAACGGATTTACCAAGGGGCGTGATCGAAGTTTTCACTTTGGGACACAGGAGTTTAAAATCATTGGAATGATCTCACATCTGGGGCCTCAATTTGGCGTTGCCGATGGTATTGCCATGGGTAACCTTATGAAAGACAATAAACAAGTCTGTGCCGTATTTACAGGTGAAGGGGGTACAAGCGAAGGAGATATTCATGAGGCGTTAAATATAGCTTCGGTTTGGCAGTTACCCGTGCTTTTCTGTATCGAGAACAACGGATATGGGCTTTCAACTCCAACCAGCGAGCAGTATAATTGTGAACACTTGGCAGATCGTGGGGTGGGTTACGGTATGGAAACCCATATAATAGATGGCAACAATGTTCTGGCAGTTTACAATCAAATATCTGAGATAGTACCCAGCATGCGTAATGATCCGAGACCTGTGCTATTGGAGTTCAAAACTTTTAGAATGCGCGGGCACGAAGAGGCTAGTGGAACCAAGTATGTGCCAAAGAAATTAATGGACGAATGGGCATCGAAAGACCCTATATCAAATTTCGAAAATTATTTATTGGAAGAGGGTGTCCTTTCAGAAACGAAGGTAGAAACCTTCAAAGCGGAAATAAAGAACGAGATCAATGAAAATCTCAACATTGCCTTTGCAGAAGAGGCCATATCATCTACTACAAGTAATGAATTAAATGATGTATTTCAAGACTTTGTATATCAAGACTTTGAAGATAATTCCAAAAAAGAAAACATCCGATTCGTCGATGCCATTTCACAGGGACTAAGACAATCTATGGAAAGGCATGATAATTCGGTGATCATGGGCCAGGATATAGCTGAATACGGTGGTGTTTTTAAGATCACCGAGGGGTTTTTGGAATCCTTCGGAAAAGATAGAGTACGCAATACGCCAATCTGTGAAAGTGCAATTGTTTCGGCGGCCATGGGACTCTCTATTACCGGAATGAAAGTTATTATAGAGATGCAATTTGCTGATTTCGTAACCTCCGGTTTTAATCCCATTATCAATCACCTGGCAAAATCATATTATCGATGGGCTCAAAATGCAGATGTCGTGATACGAATGCCTTGCGGAGGGGGCGTTGAGGCAGGGCCATTTCACAGTCAGACAAATGAAGCTTGGTTCACCCACACGCCGGGATTAAAGGTTGTGTATCCCGCCTTTCCATACGATGCCAAAGGTTTATTGGCAACGGCCATCGAAGATCCGAATCCGGTGTTATTCTTTGAGCACAAGGCATTGTACAGGAGTATACGCCAGGATGTTCCCAGGGGTTATTATACCATTCCTATGGGCAAGGCAACTTTAATACAAGAAGGAGCCGACATTACTATAATAACCTACGGTGCCGGTGTACACTGGGCGATGGATGAATTGAGATCTGTTGCTGTTTCGGCAGATCTATTGGATCTTCGCACCCTTGTACCATTGGATACCGAAGCTATTTACACTTCAGTAAAGAAGACGGGGAAAGTGATATTATTACAGGAAGACTCTATGTTCGGCGGGATAGCGAGTGATATATCGGCATTGATATCAGAAAATTGCTTCGAATATTTAGATGCGCCAATAAAGCGAGTGGCCAGTTTGGAGACACCGATTCCATTCGCGACAAATCTTGAATCTAATTATCTTCCGAAGGAGCGCTTTAAAACCGCACTTCAAGAATTATTGAATTATTAAAGACGGAATAATCATTTTTTAGTATCTTTAGGTAACTCATTAATGATACTTAACTTCAATGCATTTAAACCTACTGTGTATGAAAAAACTAGTAATTTTCGCAGTTTTAGCGGCTATCACATTTGCTTGTGGAACATCCAAAACCGTGGTTGAAACCAAAAAAGTGATCAAAGGATATTGGTCGCTTGACGATATTTCCTACAGCGAGTCTGGTACCTTTGCCGTGCAACTTTTAAACGATACCTCCCGAGAATGTTTTGAAGGAAGTACCTGGCGTTTTATTCCAAATAACAATACGGCAGTTTATACCATAAACAATTCTGATTGTCCCACGGGGGATCGCCATTTTATTTTCATCATTCAGGAAGTGAACGCAGCTAATGGTTTGTATGAATTCTTTTTGAAACCCACAAATGCCAAACATAAGTCTGAAGACAACGCTTATTTCCGCATGCAATTAGTGCAGATGAGTGGATCTTCCATGAAGTGGGAGCAATCAGTGACTCTTGAAGGTGCGCTTTTCATCATTACAATGAACTTTTCTAAAATCGCAGAAAAATGAAAAATATAATAAAACAATTAACCGTAATCACCTTGGCTTTGACACTTGTTGTGAGTTTTACAAGCTGTGAAGCAACAAAAAATGCCAATAACAAACAAAAAGGTGCTGTAATTGGAACGGCGAGTGGTGCTGTACTTGGTGCCATACTTGGAAATAACCTCGGTAAGGGTGGTAATGGCGCCATGGGAGCTGTAATTGGAGGTGTTGTGGGAGGTGCGGCAGGTATCCTTATAGGTGATAAAATGGATAAAAATGCTCAAAAGATAGAGGAGGAGATCCCGGGAGCAAAGGTGGAACGTGTGGACGATACTATAATTGTTACATTTGACGAGAACAGTGGGGTCAATTTCGACACCAATAAATACAATATTAACGAGTCATCTCGTGCAACACTTGATAAGTTGGCAGCAGTGCTGATAGAGTTTGCAGACACGAATGTATTGGTTGTGGGACACACGGATAGCGTTGGCGCGGAAGAATACAATATGACGCTTTCTAAAAACAGGGCACAGGCTGTAACCAATTATTTTACGGGGGCGAAAGGCTTATCCCACGGACGATTTAATAGTAACTGGTTTGGGGAATCAAGTCCGATCGCAACCAATGAAACTGCCGAGGGTCGATTGCAAAATAGACGCGTGAATGTTGTTATTGTACCTAATGACAAAATGGAACAGGATGCTGAAAAAGAGGCAAAAGGAAATTAATTTTATGAAATATGTC
>SMXJ01000027.1 GCA_004356305.1 Bacteroidota bacterium
ACTGACAATTATTTTTTGAGTTGCCTTTTTACCTGAATGAGTAGTCGCTACCATAAAATAAAGGCCTTCAGGCTGGTATTGCGCATTCCATATGGCAGCAGCGATCAGAAATCCTGAGGTCCAGGTATCCAACGTTGGTGATTGCAACATGAACAAATATAATCGATGTTAGTGCTTCAAAACAACAAACTTGAGTCTCAAATTATAAATCCAGACCACAAAATGTCATAGAAATACTCTATTTGGTCATTTCTTTAAGCCCTGAAATCGTATCCGTAGGATTTTCAGACTTAAACACATAGCTCCCGGCTACCAAAACATCGGCACCGGCATCCTTTAATTGCACAGCATTTTTGTTGGTAACACCTCCGTCGATCTCGATGAGGGTAGTAGCACCTTTTTCAGTGATGAGCCGTTTAAGAGCCATAGTCTTGTCATAGGTATTTTCAATAAAGCTCTGACCGCCAAATCCCGGGTTTACACTCATGACGCACACCAGGTCTATGTCATTGATCACATCTTCCAATAGTGCAATATTGGTATGTGGATTCAATGCCACTCCGGCTAGCATTCCTTCGGCTTTGATCGATTGTAAAGTACGATGCAGGTGGGTGCATGCTTCGTAATGAACCGTAAGTACGTTGGCACCTAGTTTTGAGAACGTCTTAATGTAGCGGTCCGGATCTACGATCATCAAATGCACATCGATTTTCTTGGTAGCGTGTTTGACAATATCACGTAAGACCGGCATTCCAAAAGAAATATTAGGCACAAAAACACCGTCCATTATGTCGATATGAAACCAATCTGCATCACTGTTGTTGATCAATTCAACATCGCGTTGAAGGTTGGCAAAATCTGCCGCTAAAATGGAAGGTGCAATTAAAGTTTGGCTCATTTGTAAGGAATTTTCGCAAAGGTAATAATTAGTTTAGGAGTTGAGAAGTTTAAGGGTTGAAAGGTTTGATCGAAGAGATTAGCTCACAGCTTAGTAAATCGGTGTTAGGAAGTGACATATGCTCGTCTCATGCCCAAATTCTCAGAGACCTTTATGCCCACTTCGCATCCTTTGCCGTTATAAAATTACAAGTACTCATGGAATCTTTATCTGTCTTGTTGAGAATGAAAAACCTCCGGTAATCAACCGGAGGTCATTCATCAATCAAAAAACGAACAGTTATTTTGTAACTGTTTGTTACCGTTATCGGGGGTTATCCCAAGTATGTCTTTAAGATCTTACTTCTGGAAGTATGTTTTAATCTACGTATCGCTTTTTCCTTAATCTGACGAACACGTTCTCTGGTAAGATCGAATGTTTCACCTATCTCTTCCAATGTCATAGGGTGTTGATTTCCTAATCCAAAGTACAAGCGGATCACATCTGCTTCACGCGGAGTTAAAGTTTCCAATGCACGCTCGATCTCTGTTCGAAGCGACTCGTGCAATAAGGCACGATCCGGGTTTGGAGATTCTCCACTGCGCAATACATCGTAAAGGTTCGAATCTTCTCCTTCAACCAACGGAGCATCCATAGATACATGACGTCCGGAGTTCTTCATAGACTCTTTAACATCATTGATCGTCATATCCAACTCCTTTGCGATTTCCTCGGCAGAAGGTGGACGTTCATGGGCCTGCTCCAGGAAAGCGAACGTTTTATTTATTTTATTGATACTACCAATTTTATTCAATGGTAAACGTACAATTCGAGATTGCTCGGCCAACGCCTGCAATATCGACTGTCGGATCCACCAAACAGCGTAAGAAATGAATTTAAATCCACGGGTTTCGTCAAAACGTTGAGCCGCTTTAATAAGCCCAAGGTTTCCTTCGTTGATCAAATCGGGTAAGGTCAATCCTTGATTTTGGTACTGTTTTGCAACCGAAACAACGAAACGAAGATTTGCTTTGGTCAATTTTTCCAATGCAAGCTGGTCACCCGCTTTTATGCGTTGTGCCAATTCTACTTCTTCGTCTGCGGTGATTAAGTCAACTTTTCCAATTTCCTGTAGGTACTTGTCTAATGAAGCAGTTTCCCTGTTGGTTACCTGCTTTGTAATTTTAAGTTGTCTCATTAAGGTTTCCTTACTTTTAAGTTAAATTTTTCATTTCGTAATCTATTATACGCAAAAGAGATGCAAAATGTTACAAAAGGTTGACTATAATTGTTAAAAAAGACTAATATAAGCTAGTTAAATGCTTTTATTTCCACAGGTTAACAGTTATAGCCTTTTCTTTTAATTTCATTCCTTTTTAAATAGGAATGTAAAAATTTGTGATCGTTCTAATTTCTGAAAGTGGTCGATTTTAGGGTAGATATCGTCCATTACGATTATTTCTCGAAGGTTCGTATCCATTTTGGGACAAATGGTAATAATAAAAAAGCCGCGATAATTCGCGACTTTAATAATACATTCGATCGATATTGACAGATCCTATCTGCGATCTCTATTTCGGTTATCCCTACCGCGATTATCTCTACCACGATTGTCTCTGCCACGGTTATCATTGCGTTTTGGGCGCTCCACATAGCCTTCGGGCTTAGGTAATAATGCTTTGCGAGATACTTTTTCTTTACGAGTCCTTGGATCGGTCCCAAAGTATTTCACATCAAAAACATCGCCCATATTCACTACGTCGCTCACGTTTTCGGTGCGTTCCCAGGCCAATTCAGAAACGTGTAACAGTACCTCGTTCCCCGGAGCTTCGATATATTCAACTACTGCACCAAAATCCAACATTTTGATCACTTTCACTTCATATACACTGCCTACTTCCGGTTTAAAGGTAATCGAGTCGATCTTCGCCAATACAGCATCAATTCCATCTTGATCGACACCTAAGATCTCTACGATTCCTTCCTCGGTATCCGGATCCTCATTGATCACAATAGTAGTACCGGTTTCTTTTTGTAATTCCTGAATTACTTTTCCACCAGGGCCTATCAATGCACCGATAAACTCGCCAGGAATAGTAGCTGTAACCATTTTAGGAGCGTGAGGTTTCACATCGGCATTTGGTACTGCGATAGTGTCCATCATTTTTTCCAAGATATGCAAACGACCGTCACGTGCTTGTTTCAAGGCTTCCACCAAAATATCATAACCCAAACCTTTTACTTTAATATCCATTTGGCATGCGGTTATACCATCCGCCGTTCCGGTTACTTTAAAGTCCATATCACCCAGATGATCCTCATCACCCAGGATATCACTCAATATTGCGTATTTACCTGTATCTGCATCAGAAATCAATCCCATGGCAATTCCGGATACTGGTTTGATCAGTTGAACCCCGGCATCCATCAGGGCCATAGTACCACTGCATACGGTTGCCATGGAAGATGATCCATTGGATTCCAATACTTCAGAAACAACACGTAAGGTATAAGGGCAATCCTCGGGGATCATTCCTTTTAATGCGCGTTGTGCCAGATTACCATGTCCAACCTCTCTACGGGAAATTCCTCTAATTGGCCTTGCTTCACCTGTACAGAAAGGAGGGAAGTTATAGTGCAGATAGAATCTCTCTTCCCCTTCGTGAGATGGCATATCAATTATATTGGCATCCCTGGAAGTCCCCAAAGTTACCGTTGCCAATGCCTGAGTTTCACCTCGTGTAAAAAGTGCGGAACCGTGCGTTGACGGCAAATAATCCACTTCACACCAGATAGATCTTATCTCATCGGTTTTTCTTCCGTCCAATCGCTTTCCTTCGTTCAAGGTAAGATCGCGAATGGCAGCTTTTTCTGCTTTGCGATAGTATTTTGAAATCAGATCACCAAGGTCCTCCAATTCTTCTTCGGAATAAGTAGCTTTAATTTCTTCCTTAATTTCTGAAAAGGCAGTACTTCTTTCCTGCTTGGAAGATCCGGCTTTTGCCACGGCATAAACTTTATCATATGCCATATCGTAAATTTTCTTTTCCAGGTCTGCATCTTCTCTTTCCCCTTCGTATTCACGTACTTCCTTTTTTCCGAAGGCTTCCGCCAAACGAAGCTGTGCAGCAATTTGTTCTTTAATCGCTTCGTGAGCAAATTTGATGGCCTCTGTCATTTCCTCTTCCGAAATCTCCTTCATCCCCCCTTCAACCATCATGACCGAATCTGCAGAGGCACCGATCATCATATCGATGTCACTTTCCAGGAGCTGGCTTCTGGTAGGATTTATGATGAATTTACCATCAACACGACCCACACGGGTTTCGGAGATAGCACATTCAAACGGAAAGTCTGATAGTTGAATAGCAGCAGATGCAGCCAACCCGGCCATAGCATCCGGCATTACATCTTCATCATGCGACATCAACTGGATCATCACCTGAGTTTCACAGTGATAATCTTTAGGGAAAAGTGGACGTAATACTCGGTCCACCAATCGCATGGTCAATACTTCACCATCACTCGGCCTTGCCTCTCTCTTAAAGAATCCGCCGGGATAACGTCCCGCGGCGGCAAATTTTTCACGATAATCTACCGTTAAGGGAAGAAAATCCAGATCAGTTTGCTTGTAATTCGAAACTACAGTACAAAGCATCATACATTTTCCAGATTGCACAACGACAGAGCCGTGTGCTTGTTTTGCTAATTTTCCGGTTTCGATAGAGATTTCTCTACCATCACCAAGGTCAATGACCTCTTTAAATACTTTAGGTATCATTTGTTTTTCATTTTGTCCGCAAGGAGCGGACGGTTAATTTGGCCAACGTTCGATTGTCGAAACTGTTGTTGTTGTGTTGTTGTGGTGACCAATGAAAAACCAAGGGGTAGCTTTTCTGTTATTCTAAAAATTATTTTCAGAAAAAAATAAATGGGGTTAACCGGCCCCTTTATTATATAAAATTACTTACGTAATTCTAATTCTTTTACGATAGCGCGATATCTCAGGATATCCTTTTTCATAAGATAATCCAGTAGCGAACGACGTTTCCCTACTAACTTTACCAAAGAACGCTCTGTGTTGTAGTCTTTGTGATTAGTTTTAAGGTGTTTAGTTAAGTAATCAATTCGATAAGTGAATAACGCGATCTGTCCTTCGGCAGAACCTGTGTCTTTCTTAGATTTACCGTGTTTTGCGAAGATTTTTTCTTTTTCTTCAGGTGCTAAATACATGCCAATATTATTTAAATGATTTTTATGTATATGAATACCACTTTTTGGTAATCAAGGCGCAAAGATACAGCTTTTCCAATTATTCATATATAATGCATGGTTTTTCTTTTCTGTTAAAAAAATATTAAACCTTTTATAATCACAACAGTCATATAGGCATTAACTCTTAAATATAAACACTATGAAAACAAATTTTGTAAAAATCCGAACAGCGACCATCATAGGGATCTTGATGCTTTTTATATCCTGTAGTAAAGATGATTCTACCTCAGTTACTGAAGAATCCAATGCCGAATTAACCGTAGAACAAACAAGACTCAATGCGGAAACCGATGAGGCGACGGATGCAGTTTTTAACCTTATAGAAATTGCCTATGCTGAAAATGAAGAAATGGCAGGAAGAAATTCGAGCTTATTCACAGACTGTGTAACCATTACCATAAGCTCTGAGAACGGGGTGACCTTCGTCACTTTAGATTTCGGTTTTGGCTGTCAACTGCACAACGGTGCAGTTGTTTCGGGTAAAATACATCTCACCTATGGGCCGGTAATCGCGGGAACACTAACTATCACCTATGTTTTTGAAGAATTTACTTATAACAATAAAGGCATAGAGGGGGGTGGTACTATCTACCGCGAGAGAAATAATGCCAATGGAAACCCGCAATCTACTGCAAATAAAGCAATAGAGATCAGTTTTCCCGATGGTTTGGTAGCGACTGTCACAGGCACACGAGTTGCAGAATGGATAGAAGGTGTTGGTAGCGGGACGTGGATGGACAATGTGTTCTTAATAACCGGAGATCGTGAAATAAATTTTAGTTCCGGTTTTACGCATTACGCCATTGTAACGGAAGCATTGCGAAGAGAAGCAACATGTCACTATTTTGTGAGTGGTGTGATCGAGATCACTAGAAATGGTACGAGTGGAAGCTTAGACTTCGGAGATGGTACTTGTGATAATATTGCGATTCTTACCGTAAATGGTGAGGATATCATTATTATCCTTAATCATTAGGTAGTTGGTTAGTTTTTTTGAATGATGCAGCGTCCGCCTCTCGGCGGACGCTTTTATCATGTGGTCATCTCCCGAAGCGGTCGATTTAGGATCAAGTCCAAATAGAGATTTATTTTCTGTTTTAATTCTTTTCTATGGCTTATAAAATCGAGGAATCCATGTTCTTGGACAAATTCTGCAGTTTGAAACCCTTCAGGCAATTCCTTCCCGGTAGTATCGCGTACAACGCGTGGCCCCGCAAATCCTATCAAAGCACCCGGTTCACTTATATTGATATCGCCCAACATAGCAAAAGATGCGGTGGTTCCCCCGGTGGTTGGATCTGTACATAACGATATATAAGGGATCTTGGCTTCAGCCAGTTGTGCCAATTTTGCACTGGTTTTTGCTAATTGCATCAAGGATAAAGCGGCTTCCATCATGCGGGCACCTCCACTTTTGGAGATTATTAAAAAAGGAATTTTCTTTTTGAGAGCATAGTCGGCTGCACGTGCAATTTTTTCTCCAACCACACTTCCCATGGAACCCCCGATAAAACTGAAATCCATACAGGCGATCACCAGATTTTCTCCCAATGATTTGCCAACTGCCGTTCGAACCGCATCTTTCAATCCTGTTTTTTCCTGAGCCGATTTTAAGCGGTCCACATATTTTTTATTGTCCTCAAAACCTAAAGGATCTTTTGAGGTTAGGTTCTTATTCAGTTCTATAAAATCATTATCATCGAAGAGAATCTCAAAATATTCTTTACTCCCAATACGAACGTGATAGCCATCTTCCGGACTCACATAAAAGTTTTTTTCCAACTCTTCCGCATCTACAATTTTACCCGTAGGCGATTTGTACCAAAGACCTTTTGGGACATCTTTTTTTTCTTCGGTAGGAGTTTGAATCCCTTTTTTTGTTCTTTTAAACCAAGCCATATTGCAGGGGAGTTTGTCTCGTTTATAAAGTATCAACGTTGTTGAGGTCTTCAAAGGCGCTGATCAATCTTGCCTTGAAGGTAAGTTCACCTTCACGCAACCATTTTCGTGGGTCGTAATATTTCTTGTTTGGAATATCCTCTCCGTTGGGATTTCCTATTTGTGTTCTTAAATAATCGATATTACCAGTCATATAATCTCGAATCCCGTCACAGAAAGCAAACTGAAGATCGGTATCGATATTCATTTTCACAACGCCGTAACCAATAGCTTCACGAATTTCTTCTAAAGTAGAACCACTACCTCCATGAAATACAAAGTCGATCGGGTTGTGGCCTGTATTGTATTTTTTCTGAACGTAATCTTGTGAATTCTTCAATATCACCGGGGTTAACTTCACATTACCGGGCTTGTATACTCCATGCACATTTCCGAAGGCCGCCGCGATGGTAAACTGATCACTTACATTCATCAGTTCTTCATAGGCAAAGGCAACTTCTTCTGGCTGTGTATATAACTTTGAGCTGTCCACATCGGTATTATCCACACCATCTTCTTCTCCACCCGTAATTCCCAATTCTATCTCCAGGGTCATATCCATTTTGGACATTCGATCCAGATAACGTTTACAAATTTCGATGTTCTCTTCTATAGGTTCTTCACTCAGGTCTA
>SMXJ01000028.1 GCA_004356305.1 Bacteroidota bacterium
AAAACAGACCTGAAATATTCCCGTCATTGTCGATGTTGATATTCTCGGATGCCGGATGAGGAGGAAGCCCGGGCATTCTCATCATATCGCCCGTAATTGGGATTAAAAATCCAGCTCCAGCTGCTATTTCTATCTCTCTAACTGTAATATCGAAATCCTTGGGTCTTCCCAGTAATTTAGGGTTGTCCGACAAAGATTTTTGGGTTTTCGCAATACAAACCGGAAGGTGATCCAATCCAAGATCAGAAATAGTCTTTAGATTCTTCTTAGCCTTTTGTGAATAATTTACACCCGTGGCGCCATAAATTTTGGTAGAAACAGCCTCGATTTTTGATCTCACATCCATATTCCAGTCATACATCGGAGTAAATTCTGAATCGCATTCTTCAACAATCTCAATTACGTGTTGTGCCAGGGTTAGTGCTCCTTTACCACCTTTCGCCCAAATTTCAGCCAGTGCGACGCGAACATTCTTGCTTTTTGCAAACTCCAAAATAGTTTCAATTTCAGCGTCACTATCTAAAACAAATCTGTTTATAGCAATAACCGGAGTAATATTGAATTGTTCTATATTTTCTAAATGCTTTTCCAGGTTTGGCAAGCCTTGTTTTAAGGCTGCTACATTAGGTTCGGTCAAGGATTTAAGATCGACTCCTCCATGATATTTCAACGCTCTGATCGTAGTAGTGAGCACCACCGCCTTTGGTGATAATCCCGCACTTTGACATTTGATATCTAAAAATTTCTCAGCTCCCAGATCGGCTCCAAAACCGGCTTCGGTAACGGTATAATCTGCCAGCGTCATTCCCATACGCGTGGCAATAACCGTATTGGTACCTTGAGCGATATTGGCAAAAGGGCCACCATGAATAATGGCCGCATTGCCTTCAATAGTTTGAACCAGATTGGGTTTGATGGCGTCCTTCAACAATGCTGCCATGGCCCCTTCCACCTTCAGGTCCCTCGCGTAAATTGGAGTACGATCTAATGTATAACCAATAAATATATTACCCATTCTGTTTTTAAGATCATCCAGATCGTTTGAAAGACACAAAATCGCCATGATCTCCGAAGCCGCCGTAATATCGAAGCCTGTTTCTCTTGGCACTCCTGAAGTGGTTCCCCCCAGGCCAACGACAATGTTCCTAAGGGCCCTGTCGTTCATATCTATCACACGTTTCCAGGTCACGGTTCGGGCATCGATCCCCAACGTATTTGTCTTACTTTGAATATTATTGTCAATAACTGCCGACAATAGATTATGTGCTTTTTCAATGGCTGAAAAATCACCCGTGAAATGCAGGTTGATGTCCTCCATAGGCAGTACCTGTGAGTACCCTCCACCTGTTGCGCCTCCTTTTATTCCGAAGACCGGCCCCAGAGAGGGCTCTCTCAACACCACAATAGTATGCTTGCCTAGTTGATTCAATCCTTCTGAAAGCCCGATAGACATTGTGGTTTTACCTTCTCCGGCCGGGGTGGGGGAAATGGCGGTAACCAAAATGAGATTGCTTTGCTTTACTTTTTCTGGATCGATCTTAGAAAGGGGTATTTTGGCCTTGTATTTCCCATACATTTCAATATCATCGGCCTGTAAACCAAGCTTTTCGGCTATGGCTGTAATAGGTTTAAGTTGTATCTGTTTGGCTATTTCTAAGTCACTCATAATAATGGTCTATTTATTTCCATTCTTCCCAATCCAGGATTAATGGGTCACAAATCTAAAAAAAATTAAATTGAGATTTGGCAACAAGATGAAAACAGGGAAACCCAATGTTCATATCAATGTGGGTAAAAAATAGGAATTCTCTTACAAATTAATAGCCACCACCATCGCTCGAGCCTGAGAACAATAAAATCCCCATTCCAATAATGATCGCTAAAGGAGCAAATGTAACCACATCGGAAGCCGTTTTGTCGTATTCCTTGATCTCGGTTATGCTTTCCTTATTAATGATCTTGTCGCCGGAGTGATCGTATCTGTTGGCAAGCCCTCTATATTCCCCGTTAACCAACTCAATTCGTTTAAATTCGAGAGATTTGGGGTTTTCGGAAGTAGTTACCTTCACTCTTTTCTGACTGGTAACCGCTTCTTCCAGGGTTATGGAGCCTTTATACAAACTACATCCCTGAAAAAGAATTAAAAGTGCCAGTAGTAAAGATGCAGATCGGACATACCATATAATATGTTTCACGACAGTTATTTTTAGATTCGGTGAGATTAAATATACGAACATTGTTCTCTAATTACAAAAAGCCCATCCTCCCGATAGCTAACGGGATTGACAACCTGCCAAAGGCAGGCAGGGCTTCTCATTGGTCTAATTACTTAGAACCACACCCCGAGTACTCGGGGCAACACAACTTCTTTAATGCGGTCAGATTTGCAATTTTAATTTCTGATCCCATATTCCATCTCCCAGTATTGAGGATTGAAATCACTCAAAGGGCCACACAGTTTTTGTAATTCTTTACCGGTTCCATGAACTTCATATCTGGTCAGGTTGGATATTGTTAGTGCTTCCTCAATTAGAGCGCCACATTAAATGCAAGACTTCTCGGGAAAAAGCACCGTTGGTCATCACATGCCTGGTAGTATAATTCTCCATTTAACCCAAGACCTTTCTTAGATTTATTTTCTTTAAACTTCAGGGCAAGTGTCACTTCAACCTTATCACTTAGAACTCTGTGTGAAAACTCATTTAAAACGACAGTTTCATAATTTGTCAATGAAAACTTATAATATAGGATATCGAACGAGCCATTTTTTTCAAAAGAAATTTCTGTAGCTATTAAATTATTTAAAGTTTCTGATTCTGCTTGAATATGGTAGCCTTCATCAATCGTAAATGGCAGAGTTATAATGAGAATCTCCTTTTCTTCGCTAATTCTGACCTCGGTATCGTTAAAACTTACAAACTGTTTTTGCTGATCGCCAAATAGAGATAAAACAACAAATAAGAAGAGACTACAACAGTTCATCCAATCGTTTTTTAAGTTGAATTAGTTCGGCATCAAAATTCTTTGAGTCTAGCAGAGACATGAATTTAATATTCCCTTCTTTATCTATTATCAAATTTGATGCTAACATTACTTCAGCTCTATCCAGTTCAGGAAGGACATCTTTTGGCGCATAACTCGATGCCACAGCACCATCGAGATCCAATAGAATGGGGAAAGATAAATTATACTTATCTTTTAATTTTTCCCGGACCAGCTCTTTGGGTTCTTTTACATCGATCAACAGTACTTTAACATCTTTATCCTTGTAGTCCTGATAAAGTGCTTCCAGATAAGGCACTTCCGCATTGCAAAACGGACACCAGGTAGTCGCTATATGCACTACAACAACTTTCCCTTTATAATCACTAAGACTAATAGACTCATCATCCAGAGTTTTGAGCGAAAAATTAGGAGCGATCATGTTTACATCATTATCTGATGCTACGGCCACATCGACACTTTCAGCTGTTTCAGCTGTCTCGGGGGGTTGTTTACAACCCACAAAAAACAAAAGACTCGTTATAAATAAAAAAACAAGCTTCATTATATTTCCTGGACTTCTCATGCTATTTAATGTTTAAGGTGAAACTATTACTGCACTTATAGATTATAGATGTCAAAACTCTTAAGTATTTGGTTTTGTATGTCTTACAAAAATAACTTAAATTAAATCAAGTTTCGTTATTCGAAGTAAAAAAGGTTGTATAGTCAAAAAACCGCCATTCCGAAGGACCTCTCAACCAAAGACGGTTAAAACGTATCGGCGATTAACAGGCGTTGAGACTTAGATCCCGTCAACAATGATAAGCCTCTCTCTTTTCTACTTAAAATTCGTTCAGTTCTTTGTTGTGTGCAGCTTGATTATTTTTCGTTTATTTTACTATACGCAAACTTCAAATTTGATAAAAAGAAACGGTCAAACCACCAGTCCTTGTATTGATCGGGTATTTCGATTTTTTCGGCATTCTCGATGGTTAGACCCTGGTTATGCATTTCGGCTGCCAGATTTTCGATAGAAAGGATATACCCTCTCATTGTAGTGATGATTTCTTTTGATCCAAGTTGCCCGTGGCCAGGTACAACAACGTTAATATTGAGCGAGTCCATAAAATTGAGCCAATCCTTCCAATCGGGAATAGAGCCATGCGGGATGTACGGATGACAGGCATTGAAGACTAAATCGCCAGTGAATAGGATTTGATCATCCGGCAAATACAGGATGAGATCACTTTCAGTATGACCCTGCCCTCTTGAAATAATTCGAACTCTCCGCTCAGGGCCATCATAATTTTGTTGGTTATCTACAAATACATCTGGAAGACGGGTCTTAACCACTTTATGACTCTCGGCAAGCGTTTCATAATACGGTCGCCACATCAAAATTTGTAAGTATTCACGTGCAGTGGTATCGCCGTTGTATGCATTGTATAAAGAATCGTAATACGCAAGTCTTTGTGGCGCATATTCTTTCTCATCTTCAATATCAATAGGCTCCCATTCCTTGATCAGTTCTGCCGTTCTGGTAGTGCTGATAATTTTTATGTCAGGCGAAAAAACCTGGTTACCCCGAATATGGTCATTATGCGAATGACTGTTCACCACATATTTTATCGGAGACAAACCCAGCTTCTCTACAACATCAACGAGTTCCTGGGCAACCGAAGGAGATAGAAAGCTGTCGAATATCAATGTCTCCTCCCCATTGTCGATTATACCCACGTTGCAAATTGCTTTCCCCCCAAATTTGTGGATACATCCATATACGCCTTTAGAAAGTTCTACCAACTCAAAATTCACTGAAGAATGCTCAAAAGAATGTTTTTCATTACAACTAGAAATTAATACGATTAGTACTATAGCAAATTTAAAATGTCTCATGATTATTAATTTTTATTCAGTTGCAAACAACGGTCTCGTGTATGAAACGTAACGTGTAAAAAGATACTACATTTTCGGTTTAGCCTTATTAGTTATGTTTTATACACGTCTTAGGTTTAAAATCTCTAATTTAAGATAACTAATCAGAAAGAACAAAAGAGAGGATTAAGTTTATTATATGCGTTGAGACTTAGATCTTGTCAACAATGATAATCCCAACGAAAGAGCGTTGGAGAGGCACCTAATAGTGACTCTCTTTTGAAGAAAAAATTTGACAAGTTGCATTTTTAGAAAAAATTTGATACATCCTGATTTGTGGCGGGATTAATTCGATTATTCGTATAAGAGATTCCCAAAAAAACTTGAAGATTGCTGGAATCCCGCTTGCCAGAGGGATTAATTCGACCACGCGAATCATAGATTCACTGTCTCATTAACAAAAAAAGCCCATCCAATCAAGGATAAGCTTCTCATCGATCTATTTCTAAACCACTTTCAATTCCCGTGAAAACGTGAATCTCTCTCAAATTAATGAGAGCAACACAACATTTTAATCAGGCCTGTTGGAATATTTTAATCATTTTAAGTTCTGCTACCGTTTTGTATTGGCTCTGTATCTGGCATTAATTTATTAAGAATAAAATATACGGGACAGAACCTGGTAACTGGACTTACAATTTGAAGTACAGCGACAGCTCCCGCCAAATAAACCCATTGAATGTTAACGGTCAAAGTTAGGGCCACACTCAAAAGGTAAAGTGTACCCACTATTGCATCATGTAATCTAATTTTGGTATGCATACGATTGGTTGCCATTGTATATATTTTAAAGTTAGCTTAATAAAGTTATTTCTAAAAATATGTAATTTTAATTATTTCATCGTAATATACTGATAATTAATAGTTAACCTCATAATGAAAAGAGTATAATTAAATTACTTTTTATACAGTAGAAATTTTTACGACTTTTAAAAAGTCATTTATAAACACTTTTTGGATAATATTTTAATCCTATTCGCTACTAGCTTATTAGCTTATCAACGCTAAAACTAACACTTATTCAAATAAAAAAAGCCTCTCCTCCCGATAGCTATCGGGATTGACAACCTGCCAAAGGCAGGCAGGCCTGACTGCCTTTGGCAGTGCTTCTCATCGGTCTATTTCTAAACTAAGGAACAGACTAGGGTCACCAACTGTTATATTTACTCCAAGTATTCTGAGATCTCGATATACTTTAAATCGTTGCGATCCTGAATATAATCTTTTATGACAGCCCTATGTGAACTTCCCACAATTACCAATATACGTTCATTGGGAGATTCAATATAACTAGTAATATTTTTTAGTATAACCATAT
>SMXJ01000029.1 GCA_004356305.1 Bacteroidota bacterium
AAAAGAGCGATATGGACATCGAAACCCCGGTCATGCAGCATTCGTGAAAGTAGAGCACAGGATCGATCGGCGCCTCCCTTACCTAAAGAAATCGCCACCAAACACACTTTTATACTATTGGGTTGTGGTAGCAAGCTCATGAATGTGTATTTTTGAAACCGATGTGAGCAAATATATGCATTTATGAAAATACTATTGGTGGGAGAATACAGCCGCTTACATAATTCTTTAAAGGAAGGTCTCGTGGTTCTGGGACATGAAGTGACGCTTATCGCTACGGGCGACCTGTTCAAAAAGTTTCCGGCCGACATCCAATTACAACGCAAATATGACTACGGATTGGGTCGAAAATTGAAAATTGTAGTTTTTAAGTTAAGCGGTATCGATCTTACTTCCGTGGCGCTGCGCGGGCAATTTAACAAACAGAAGGAACTATTAAAAGGGTATGATGTGGTTCAACTCATCAATGAAAATCCGTTTGGCGTTTCGGTTTCTGTGGAGCGGGAGATCATCACTTATCTTAAGGACCATAACAAAAAACTTTTCTTGCTTTCCTGCGGAACAGACCACATAAGTGTTACCTATGCTTTTCAGAAAAAATTCCGTTACTCGGTCTTAACGCCTTATTTCGACGGAAAAATTTCCAAAGCTCAGTATGCATCTGTTTTAAAATATATTAGTCCGAAGCACAAAGCCTTTCACGATTTCGTTTTTGAACAAATTGATGGAGTCATCGCTTCCGATCTGGATTATCACATCCCGTTGGAGGGCCACAAAAAATATTTAGGGCTCATTCCAAACCCGGTCAATGTGGACCAACTGAAGTTTACACCCCTCATCATATCAGAAAAGATCATCATTTTCCACGGTATCAATCGCAGGACCTATTTTAAAAAAGGAAGTGATTATTTCGAAAAGGCGTTACAGATAATTCAGAAAAAATACCCTGAAAAAGTAGATATAATAACCGTAGAGAATCTACCTTACCACGAATATATAAACAAGTACGATCGAGCGCATATTGTTTTGGATCAGGTATTTGCTTACGATCAAGGGTACAATGCCTTGGAGGCCATGTCAAAAGGAAAAGTGGTTTTCACCGGTGCCGAGAAGGAATTTCAAGATTATTATCGACTGGATGCCCCTGTTGCGATAAATGCCCTGCCGGATGTTCAAAGCATTGCTAACCACCTGGAAGAATTAATTATGAACCCTGATAAACTGATTGAAATTGGCCGAAATGCTACGGCGTTCATAGATGATCATCATCATTACAAAAAGATAGCTCAAAAGTATATCAATACCTGGAAATCCTAAGAGTGAGCTGTCTTTTTTCGTCTAAAATTAAACATGACCAAGGCGAAAACAATCGCTAAGTAGATCACATATCTTATAAAGTGTGCTATTGTGATTCCCTCGATTCCGTATATATCTACAAAGTAATACGCGAATCCATAGAACAAGCCTAAGGAGAGTAATTCAGTAAAGATGAAACTCCGTACCAATCGTTTTGCCAGGAATTGATGCGCCAATACCAGTGATGCCAGGCGTATGAAGTCACCTAGCAACTGCCACTTGAATAAAGGCGCCATTCCGGTAAAATCGGGGTAGATGATCATGATCACATATTCTCTAAGAAAATAAACCAGGATCATTCCCACTCCAAAGATCGGCAGCAGGGTCTTATATATTTTTCCAAGCTCTTTGGTGAAGTCGCGTTTGGTATAAATAGAAGCAAATTTCGGCAATACATACAATGAAAAGATCGCCGTGGAAAAAACCATATAATTCCTGGAAATAAAGGTCATGGCCGTCCATACCCCGGCTTCGGCTTCGGTTATTTTATTGGTGATCATCGTACGAATGTCAATTTCAACATAATTGAGCAAAACGGTTGAAAAGAATGACATTAAGGAAAAAGCCAACAATCCTTTAGCCATAGGCACTTTAAAAGAGATCTTTGAAAATGAAATGTATTCTTTTAAGACTTTAATAAAGATGAAGAGCAGTACCGAAAGCTGGATGACCGGCGTAATTGCAATAGCCACCAATGCCCCATCAATATTGTATTGAAGTAGAAAAATCACCGTCAATACCGCGCTTAACAGGTAACCTAACAAGTCTATTTTTGCAAATTTCTTGTATTGTGATAGCCCGTTTACAACCCCGTTGAATATTCTCTGAATACTTATAAATGGAACGACGATGGCCAAAAGCCTTATGAGGAATACAAATTCCGAAGAGCGGAAAAGCGCATTACTTATAGGATAAGCCCATATGAGTAGCGCGGCACAGGTAACGGTTGAACCCAAAACAGCAAAAACAAAAGAGGTGGAAAATAATTTCTGAAGCTGTTCTTTGTCCTCTTTATATTCTGAAACATACTTTACGATACCACTAAAAACACCAACGGAAGAAAAAGAGGTCAATAGCTGTAATAAATTGCGAAGTTGTCCGATTTTAGCAATTCCGGCCTCCCCTACCAATTCGGCTAATAATCGCTGTATAAATAAAGAGATAACTAATCGAATGCCGATCACTCCGGCGTTCAAAGAGGTCATCTTTAATAACAGATTTTCGCGAATAAACTTAGGTACTTTCAATTTTAGTTTGTTGTTGTTAGTTGTTAGTGTTTTAGCGTATTAGTATTTTAGCGATTCCTGTTTCGTAAATATTTCTTCAACAATTAATAAAAGTGAATCCATATAACTAGATTTCAATTTCGGTCAATCCTTATTAATCAATTAACTCTTATTAATGTGCACCGTTTAACTTTACCAATTTTCACTATTCACTATCCTCTATTATTATCCACTATCCACCAATAACTAATAACTATTAAGGACAAAAATTACTTTCTCAACTTCCTCTGCCGTCATTAGGGGATTCATAGGAATGCTCACTACTTGGCTATGGATCTCTTCAGCTACCGGAAAATCCAATTCTGAATATTCGGTCAATGCCTTTTGTTTATGGGGTGCAATGGGATAATGGATCATGGTACCCACACCATTCTTATTCAAATAATCCATAAATTCAGTTCTGTTCTCAACCCGGACCACAAATAGGTGAAACACATGGTTGTAGCTACCATCGTAATAGGGAAGGCGAATTTTGTCGTTTGTTATTTCTGAAAGATACCGTTTGGCTATTTGGAGTCGCAAATTATTATCTGCCTGCAAATGGGGTAACTTGATGCTTAATATCGCCGCCTGAATTTCATCCAGCCTCGAATTAAAACCCAATTCATCATTTACATATTTTGATGTGGTTCCGTAATTTCTTAATCGTCTTATGCCAGAAGCCAGTTCGATATTGTTGGTAGTTACGGCCCCGGCATCGCCTAGTGCGCCCAGATTCTTGGTAGGATAAAAACTAAAACCGGCGGCATCGCCCAAATTCCCCGCAAGTTTTCCGGTCTTATCAATAGCGCCATGTGCCTGAGCAGCATCTTCTATGACCAGTAATTGATGTTTTTTAGCCAGTTCAGAAATTTCTTCCATAGGTGAGATCTGTCCATACAAATGCACCGGCATAATAGCCCTGGTCTTTTCAGAAATACTTTCTGAAAGTTCCTTTAGGTCGAAGTTATAACTACTTGCCTTCGTTTCTACTAACACCGGGATCAAGCCTGCCTGCTTAATGGCCAGGATGGTAGCGATAAAAGTATTGGAGGCTACCAGAACCTCATCTCCTGCTTTGAGCGTTCCCATTAACTTATAGCCTTCCAATATAAGCCTCAGCGCATCCAGTCCATTGCCTACACCGATGCAAAATCTTGTTCCGCAGAAATCCGCAAATTCCTTCTCAAAGGCGGTAACCCGGTTTCCCAGGATATAATAACCAGAATCCAAAAACTCCTTGAAGACTACCTCAAATTGTCTTTCAAAACGCGCGTTGATCTTATGTAGGTCCAGAAATGGGATCATAACAATACACTATCAAGTTTGGTGTGATCTGCCGTTGCAATCGAATAGAATTTACAAGCGATACTTCGTGCGCCAAAAGTCTCTTTCCAATACAAAAGCCCTTTGTTCAAATTCTTGCCCTGGTTTTCATTCGAAATACCAAAATCGAAATACTTTTTATCTTTAAACCGTTGGTTGATCAAATATTCAAAAAGAAAGTCCAAACTCCCTAATCGCTGCTTTTCCTCATCAGCCGAAATGTACTGTACATGAGCCACGTTATCGGTTTCAAAAATAGTTGCACCCGCCACGATCACACCTTCTTTATACACATTGAATTGAAGTATATTCTTCGAAAAACACCTTGCCAACCTTTCGATCTCTTCAAGTGAATGTACGGGTATTGCTCCGTGGCGTTGTTCGAGATTGGGCTCTAAAATTTCAGTCCAAAAAGATTTGAAATCGGTGCCCTCGATTATTTCCAGCGTGTTCTTTTTGGCTTTTTTAACGCCTTCCATTCGGTTGGATTGGATTTTCAATTTAGATGCATTTTCTATAACTGAAGATACATCTACTCTCGTAAGCGTTGCTTCAGAAATGAACAAAAGGTACTCCATTTCATCGCTGGGGACCTTATGATAAATGGAAGGGGTTAATTTCAGATGTAAAGTTTCAATTCCATCCTTACTCAAAAAGCTCAATACCGACTTAAAAATGAAGATGATCTCATTCAATTTCGTCTTCTTTCCCAATACCAGGCCGCCATAGGTGAGACCTTGATGTGAATGAACAGTATTCCCCTTTTTGTTGGCCGGGAGTACAGCAACCAGAGAACTTTCCTTGTAAACCAACAGCGAAAGATCTTCGAACCTATCGCTATGGTAATCCATAAAATCCCGTTCGAGCAAAAATGTAGCATTTTTAGCCGCCGAAACAAATTGATCCCATTGGGATTTTAGTGACGAATTATATGTCTTAACGGTATAGATAGGCTATTTTTTATATTGAATGAACACAGTTTTTCCTTTATCGTCCAGCACTTTGTAAACCGAATTACGGTACCAGCTTTCCATGTGCAGGTTATAACTGGAATTATCTTCCATTTGTTGCAAATAATCGGTATTCTCCGCCAGGTTCGCAAACAACACTCTAAACAGGTTGACGGTAGATCGCAGTTCTGTGTCATACCCATCTTTTAGATGTCCATTCCACTTTATCGCCGCGATCGAGGAGAAAATAGAACGGATATTTGCCTCATCTGTTGTGGTGAACATATCGGGATAACTCGTCATACCCACCCAACCCCCGTGATCGGCCAAAACAATGACTATAGCTTTTGGGTCGGCATCATTGATCATATTGACGGTTTTCCTTAACCAGAGGTTTACCTCTTCTATCTTCGCTACGTACTCCTTTCGTTCTGCTTCAATTTGGTTTTCCTGCTTTACAAAATGTATATGATGGGGCAATAACTTTTCAATAAAGACAAATTTAGGTTTATTTGTCTTATCATTCAGTACTTCCTTCAGATCGTTATGCAATACTCTCTCTCGCTCATCTCCGATAGTGAAATAAGGAATTTCCTCCTTAGAAATATTATAATGATCGAAACTACCTCCTTTTAAGTTCTGTTGAAAATACTCGTCCTGCGCCAAAAAATAGGTTTTATACCCGTTATTTTGAAGGATATAATTAGTAGTATTCTGCCCACTGATCATTTCTCTCCCTTTAGGCATTTCCAGGTCGCTAAAAAAGGCCTCTCCGTAATAATGATGTTGCATTGAGAACATAGAGGCGTTAGAAGGTAAACTGGCGGGATAATTACTCCTGAAATTGTCGTATAATTTAAACTCATTTGCGGTCAGCCAATCATAGAAATCGGTTTGATGCCTGTATAGAGGACCTTTCATCATCGATTCATCCACATAACCATCCGGCTGTATCATGTAGATATTAGGATTATTTTTCAGTTGGATATCTTTTATATCGGCTGAAAGTTCCACCCAGGGCATATTTTTGTTGAGTTCGTATATCTTCAGAAAACAATTGAAAAATGGCAATACGGCCATTATTAGAATGAGTATGGCTAATTTTCGAAATCGGTCGTGAAATTTGATCGACAACAAGATACTCACCACAAATATCACCACTAATAATTTCTTTTGTAGCCGTAGTTTAATAGCATACGACATCAAGGACGCGGTTATCATAAGTACGGCAATGAATAAAGTGTGGGGCCGATACTTCCGAAGGTCCTTTTTTACCGTAAAAAAAAGTTCTATCAAGGCAAATCCAGCCAGTGACAGGCCTATAAAGAACAGTATAAAGTAACCCAAATGTCCAATAGAATTAACCGCATAGAAGTTGTTGGAGTAGTAAAAGACCAACGGATAGAACCCGCAGATAAGGGCTATCCAGAACACTCCGTTTTTTCGATCAAAAAAATCAATCATATCAATACGTTAATGACAATGTACGCACAGTCTCGTTAGAATCAAAATGTCCACAGATTAGATACCGTACTTCTTTGCAAGATCACAAAGCTGTTAGTCCAGCTTTACATATCCATATTCCCCATTTTCATCCAAACACTCGTAAACTTCCACGAAATTATTTTCAATGATATAAATAAAGCTCTTATCTGTTTGATAGCTCTTCAAAAGTATAGGGTCTTCACTTAAATAATAAAACAGGTTTCGAAAAAGGTTAACACTACTTTTGAAGTTTAGATTTTGCGGATCTTCATTATTTGGCCACCTAATACTCATCAAAGCGCTAAATACTGAAGAAATCTCACTGGCGTTTAATTTCCTTTCTTTAATCTCGCTTGAATATGCCAGGCCCACAGACCCGCCGTGGTCTGCCATGATAACAATTAGTGGGTTTTTGTCGTGTTCATCAATCAATGAAATCAAAGAAGTTAACCAATCATTTGCACGTTCTACACTTTCAAGATATTTTTCTCTTTCTTTTTCTACGCCTCTTGAAGCCCTTTTAGTATTTCGAACATGCCCCGGGACTGTATTTTCAATAAAATAAAAATTGGGAGCATCACTCTGCGTTTTTAATGTTGCTTCCAGATCTGAAATAATATCTATATCATTGAGTCTACCAAGTTTATAAAAGGGTATCATGCTTTGGGGTATGTTACAAAAATCATATGCCTTCAACTTTCTATTGAGTAAGAAAAAAGTATTGTTTGTAAATAAATGCGTCCTATAATTGTTATTGTTTAGAATACGCAGTGCATTGTTGTCGCCAACAATATCCTCCATGGCACGGTGCGTCTTTGCAGTACTCTTGTTAATGTTCCGGTAATAATGGTGTTTCATTGTAAAAGCAGACGAATTTGAAGTAAGGGTCGTAAAATAATTACTTCGGAAATTTCCGTAATTTATGAAGCCCTTTTTGGTAAGCCAATTTTCAAAACCCATATCCAAATGATTGTAGGGTGGCTTTCGCATTTCCGAAAAATTAACATATCCATCGGGCTGAATAAAATAAATATTTGGTGTTTGTTTAAATTTAATAGCAGAAATAGGCGGCTCAATTTTTGTCCAGCTGTCATCATAAGAATAAACAAAATACAGTCTGGGTACCATCGTAAATAGGCTCATAATGGCTAATAAAAATTGGAGAATGATAATTTTGGTCAAATGCCGGTAAAGCACCAGACTCAGAAGTCCCACGCCTGATAAAATAAGGACAAATATTCCTTTCCTGAAATGAAAAATAAGGAGGCCCAGCAATCCTGTGAAGTATAAAAAATTGAACGCCGTCAAGTAATAAGCCCTTAGTTTTTTAAGCCACCCTAATCTGAAAAGGTGCGGTAAGATAATTACGATTCCAAGGGGAACTAAAATGCAAAGCGAAAACAGGAAAACAAACTGCTCCCAGCTGTTAGCAATATTGTAATTATTACTATAGAAATGCAAAAAAGGATACAGACCAGCAGCCAATGCTACCCAGATTCTTTTTTTTAAAGAAAACCTAACCTCTTTTTTTCGATTCAGTTCATCCAATTTTCAACAGATCAATTAAATAATTCCTTGTTCTTAAAATGATAAAGGACCCTTTGTGTACCTGAAATTGCTTGCTTTTTTTCCAACTGGAAAAATAGGGAGTATTCTTCTCGAAAATTAGTTTCGTTATAAAAATCGAAGTGATTGATAAATTCCCTTTTTCGGACCAACAGCGACTCCACCCAGGAATCTTCCCGTTTTGGGAATTCTATGATCAAATGCTTAGAAAATTTCGCGAAGAACTCAGCCGATTTATAGAAAGGTACATTGCCTGAAAGTGTGATGTGATGAATTAAAGCCAATGCCAAAGTAACATCCGGGCCATAAATGGCGAGCCGCTCTATCAATGAGTTTCGTTCGGTATTATTAAAACCGAGACCGGGAGCAGGTTGAAGTATGTCGGACACAAAGGGAAGCATATTCCCCTCATTATTTCGCTGTACCTGGTGGTAATTATATCCCACGGAGTTGCTGTCTATATCGGTTACAATTACGTCCTTTACTACCGATAAGAATTCACGGGCAAAGGTCCCGTCATTACCTCCAATATCTATGAGTTTTTGTGCATTCAATGGCAACACCCATTCTTTAATAAGCTGCTTTTTGGCCTCAAAAGCCTGATCGTCATAATTGGTCTTTTCGTAATAATCTCCCCACTCGCTCTCTTCGTTTAGCTTCAACTTTTTAATGTAATCAAATAAACTCGTAAGGATATTATTCTGGGCCTTTTTAGAAAGTTTGGCCACCTTTGTTTCGGCTTTATAATCTTCGCTATGCTTGCTTTCCATTTTCGCCAACAAGTGAATATTGGTATATAAGGTTGAACTCAACTTCGTTTTCCCCGGGAGCATAGAGGCTATAAGTTTTACGGGAATTCCATCGATATGGGTTTGGAGCATTTTAAAGATCTCACTGCCGTGATATTTTGCCAGGACCAGCGGGCCAAAAAAGTGGGTAATGAACTGTTTGTAGGCTCTCCAGGGCGTATCTTCCACGTAGAAATCGAATGACAGCGTATCTATAAAAATGGGTTTCCCTTTATGGAAAGTGACATTATAGGCAGAGGCATCCTTCAATATAAAGCCTTTTGACAATGCATATTTCTGAATTTGCAAAGTTAATAAGGCCGCATGCCTGAATTGTTCAAAACTCCATTCATAGGGGTTCGTTATAAACGGAATATGCTCCGGGGTAATGATGATATTTTCTTCGGAAACAGACGTTTCTTCATGCCCGATCAACAAGCCTTTTTTAATAAGAGTAGCCAAAAACCCGGATTCTTTTAACTTGTTATACTGTGGAAAATAAATTGGATTGATGGCCCTTCTCAGGATTTTTCCATCATAAAACATATAACCGCAAGGATCTCTGAATGAAGCCTCGTGTGAAGTGTTAATCGGTTTTGTCATGACTTTCGGTGTCTTCCTCTTCAATATCTATAGAATCGTAAGTATCGTCTTCTTTTTTTATCAATCCAAAAAAAGACTTCACCTTATACATCACACCTTTTGAAAAAAGCAATATTCCGGCTGCTGCAGCGATCAACCCCTGTACGATCATCGCACCCAGTCCCGGATCGAAATACAAAAAAATGATTAAAAAATTATCCATGGCTTATTCAACAATTACAAAACCGTCACAAATAAACTAAAAAACGAACAGTTTTCGATACTAATTTTCTTAAATTTTATAACCTGTTACGCTTGCGATCTACCTCTTTAAGGAATACTTTTCGCAATCTCAAATGCTTGGGTGTCACCTCAACATATTCATCTTTTTGAATATATTCCAGCGCTTCTTCCAAAGTAAATTTAATGGCAGGAATGATCCTCGCTTTATCATCGGTACCGGAAGAACGGACGTTCGAAAGCTTTTTCGTCTTGGTGATGTTCACGGTCATATCATCCTGTCTGGTATTCTCTCCTATCACCTGTCCTTCATAAATAGCTTCATTGGGATGTACAAAGAAACGCCCCCGATCCTGCAACTTATCGATAGAGTAAGGAACAGCTGAACCATTTTCCATGGACACCAGACTCCCATTGAGTCGCTCCGGAATTTCTCCCTTCAAAGGTTGGTATTCTAAGAAACGATGGGTCATGATAGCCTCTCCTGCTGTTGCCGTTAGTAATTGATTGCGCAGCCCAATAATACCCCGGGATGGGATATTAAATTTACAGATCATACGTTTGCCCTTGCCTTCCATACTCAACATCTCCCCCTTGCGGATGGTCACCATATCGATTGCCCGGCCACTTACATTCTCCGGTAGATCTATGGTTAGTTCTTCGACAGGCTCACATTTCACACCGTTGATTTCTTTGACGATCACCTGTGGCTGCCCAATTTGTAATTCGAATCCTTCGCGACGCATGGTCTCGATCAAAACCGACAAATGGAGTACACCACGGCCATAGACCAAAAACTTGTCTGCACTGTCTGTAGCTTTGACCTGTAACGCTAAGTTCTTTTCCAGTTCGCGCTCGAGGCGCTCTCTGATATGACGCGAAGTCACATACTTACCGTCCTTCCCAAAGAATGGTGAATCGTTTATGGTAAAGAGCATGCTCATGGTAGGCTCATCAATTTCGATGGTTTGTAATGCTTCCGGATTTTCAATATCAGCAATGGTATCGCCAATTTCAAATCCTTCAATACCAACCAGCGCACAAATATCTCCCGCTTGAACCGCGGTTACTTTTACTCTACCCAATCCTTCAAACGTGTGTAATTCTTTAATTTTTGACCTGGTAGTGGTCCCATCGCGTTTCACGAGGGAAATTTGCATGTTTTCCTTCAAGGTACCCCGTTGTAATCGGCCTATTGCGATTCGCCCGGTAAATGAGGAGTAATCCAAAGATGTGATCAACATTTGAATCGAACCTTCCTCAATTTTCGGTGCCGGAACATGTTCAAGCACCATATCCAGTAATGGCTCAATACTATCTGTTTCATTTTGCCAATCGTCACTCATCCAGTTGTGCTTGGCACTACCATACACTACGGGGAAATCCAACTGCCATTCTTCCGCACCCAGTTCGAACATGAGATCGAAGACCGCTTCGTACACTTCGTCCGGCGTACAATTTTCTTTATCCACTTTATTTATGACCACGCAAGGCTTCAATCCAAGATCGATGGCTTTTTGCAGGACAAAACGAGTTTGTGGCATGGGCCCTTCAAAAGCATCAACCAGCAATAAAACACCGTCTGCCATATTCAAAACACGCTCTACTTCTCCTCCAAAATCGACGTGACCGGGGGTATCAATTATATTGATCTTAGTCTCTTTATAGACAACAGATACATTCTTGGAGGTGATGGTGATGCCACGTTCACGTTCCAGTTCGTTAGTATCGAGTATCAACTCACCTGTTTTCTCATTTGCCCGAAAGATACTGCAATGGTGCATGATCTTATCCACCAGGGTGGTCTTTCCGTGGTCAACATGAGCAATAATGGCGATGTTTCTGATGTTCATATCCTACTCCTTTTTAAGGCGGTGCAAAAGTAATGCTATTTAACGGAAATTCATCTAAATGCCCTTTTTATCTTTTGAAACCATTTCCTTATAAGATTGTCCATCAAATTCTTATGGGCGTTCCCCCACCTGAGGCGGGGTCGGGCTATCCGCACTACACGCCTGAACGTCCCCATTCTCTAAAGCCGGAGCAGGCGGGGTAGTTCGCTACTATCCCTAACGTAAAACGGGGCTGCCAACCAAAATCTGAATTCTGACCACCACTTACAGCTCACTGAAATCACTATCTTTGCATCTTCAACATCATATTATGAACCTCGATCTCATTCCGAAGATAAAACATACCCAATCGAATAACTTTTTCCTGCTGGCAGGCCCCTGTGCTATAGAAGGAGAGGACATGGCTTTACGCATTGCTGAAACTATAGTAGAAATTACCGATAAGCTTGAGATCCCTTATATCTTCAAAGGAAGTTTTAAAAAGGCAAATCGCAGCCGTATCGATAGTTTTACCGGGATTGGAGACGAAAAGGCTTTGAAGATCCTTCAAAAAGTGAGTGAAACTTTTGATGTTCCCACCATTACCGATATACACCAGGTAAGTGATGCTGCTATGGCCGCTCAATATGTGGATGTATTACAGATTCCCGCGTTTCTGGTGCGTCAAACCGATCTGGTGGTTGCCGCAGCAAATACCGGTAAAGTAGTCAACCTCAAAAAAGGGCAATTCATGAGTCCGGAGAGCATGCAGCATGCGGTAAAAAAAGTAACCGACTGCGGGAATGAAAAAGTGATGATAACCGATCGCGGGAGCATGTTTGGCTACCAGGATCTGGTGGTTGATTTTCGGGGCATCCCAACCATGAAACAATATGCTTCCACGGTGTTGGACGTGACACATAGTTTACAACAACCCAATCAATCTGTGGGGGTGACAGGTGGCAGGCCGGAAATGATCAATACCATCGCACGGGCCGGAATTGCCGTGGGTGTTGACGGACTCTTTATCGAAACCCACTTCGACCCTGACAATGCCAAGAGTGACGGGGCTAATATGTTGGATCTGGCGAGATTGGAAAAACTACTCACCGATCTGGTGGCAATTCGGAAAACGGTTAACAGCTTATGAATTTCTCCTTGTGAAATAAATAGGCTTCTTTCAAAATTTAGTTATACTATAATAAAAAAGGTTGATAAATTAAGAACAACCTTTCAACTAAAAATAATCGCTTTTATCAACTCCCCAATTAACATGAGACTCGATTATTAAATACAACTAACCCTAAGGAAAGTTCGCTCACAAACTCTAAGCTGTATCAAATATGCGATGAATTACCCATACGAAGCAAGAGGGTTTTCCCTGTTTTTTACCACAGGGTTTTTCCTGTTCTTACGATAAATATCTTTATTTGTAAATAAAAAAATCCTTCCCATCTACATAATCCTGAAGGTATCTAAAGCCCGGTGTTAATTTCCCATTGGAAGAGATCATACGGGCCCGTTCTGAGACACCCACCCTATCACTGTTGAAGAAAGCGGGGATCTACGTGGTCCAGAAACAGCTCGCCAAGGCCGATACTTATTTCTTTGGGTAGCTCACAAGGAAGATTGTCGACGGCCATTACCCCTGTTGAATGTGGATCGAGCCTAAAAAATGTTAATTTACAGATCCTTCCTACATTTTTAACGGAATTATTTGTATTTCATCGATTAAGTGAACTAATCGTTCTATAATATAGTCATTTAAGACTTATATTTGTAAATAATTTCTTACATTTCCATTTAATTAAAGTCATATTTCTCCCAATTTATGCGAATTAACTTGAGACCAATCTTTTTTATTTTTGCCACATCCCTTCTGAATGTAGCCTTCATCTACGCCCAGGGAGAAGATGTTATGGTCCAGGATTCTACAAAGTTCACTCAAGAGGAGCTAATTTCCCAACGGGTAGATACCTTGGTTAAATACGTTCGAAAACAGTTTTATAAAAATAACTACGGCCAAACCATTGAAGTTGGAGAAGAAACGCTCAAATTGGCCCGACAAATTGATGATCGTAACGCGATTTTCCGTGTGTCAAGTCTTATGGGAAACGCTTTCCTGCAACTCGATGATACACTTCAGGCCAAACGAATATTTTTTAGAACCATTCAAGAAGCTGAAAAACTAAATGACACCACCAGAAGCCTCACCACCGCCCGAATCGATCTGGGAAATTTATATGCCCTTCAGGAAAAAAATATACAGGCCATCGCGATGTATAAAAAGGCCATTCCACTGGCTGTAAAGTTAAAAGATACGACTCATTTATTCATCTTAAACTACAATTTAGCCGAACTTAATCTTGATATGGAAAGGGTTACGGCCGCTGAAGAATATGTGGCCAAAACCAATAAATACGTTAGCAGCGTTAAAGCCGAGGCATATCATGCAGTGGCTCGATTAGTAACCGGTCGATTGTATCACCTCAAAAAGGAACCCTATAACGCGGTTCCACATCTTCAGGAGAGTATACGGCTGGCGGAAAAATCGGGTTATACAGATGCCCTGATTGAGGCATATGAAGAATTTGCGAAAGTACAGATCGAACTTGAAAATTTTGAATCGTCGACGGACCTTTTACTTAAAGCCGATAACCTTAAGAAGGAAAAATACAAGAAAGACAAGATCCGGGCCATTGAAATGGTTACCGCCAAGTTCAAACTCAATCAATACGAGCAGGACTTAAAGGCTCAAACACTGCAAAATAAGATTAACCAGCAGGTAGCCAAAAGAGATACGACCATCCTTTGGGTGAAAATAGCATCCGGTATCTTGTTGCTGTGCTCATTCTTTCTATTGAGAGCCAACATAAACCGCATAAAACTGCTCAAGAATCTCACTAAAAAGAATAGCCAATACCTGGAAGCTAAGAAGCTTAGTGAAGCACAGGTTGAAGCAAAGAACCTGTTTTTTTCGAATATTACCCATGAACTCAGAACGCCAATGTATGGGATCATTGGTATCTCATCTCTGATGCTCGGTGATAAAAGTCTAAGTCACCAATCGGAAAACCTGAAATCCTTAAAGTTTTCTGCAAACTACTTACTTTCTCTGATAAATAACGTATTGCAGTTTACGCGAATGAATGCCTCGACGGAAAAGATAAAATGGTCTGAATTCGATTTGAGGGACTTGATCAACAATGTGGTGGAATCTTCCAAATATTTGAATACCACCGAGCCCAATTCTTATCACATTGAGATAGATGAAAACATCCCTAAAATTTTGGTGGGCGACGATATCAAGGTGTCTCAGATCCTTATGAACCTGGTGAGTAACGCTTCGAAGTTTACGCACGACGGCTTCATTACAATAGAAGTAGAACGGGAAGCGGATAAGGGAGATCAAATTAGTTTGCATTTCTCCATCGAGGATTCGGGAATTGGTATTTCAAAGGAAAGACAAAAGCAAATTTTCACAGAATTTGGCCAAACGTACTCCACTTACGAACATCAGGGAGCCGGCCTTGGCCTAACTATCGTTAAAAAACTATTGGAGCTGCTTGGGTCGTCCATCACTCTGGAAAGTGAACCTGGCAAGGGCACAAACATTAGTTTTATACTTTGTTTTGATAAGATAACTGAAGAGCTTCGTCCAGCACCTGTAGAATTCAATATAGACACATCCATTGCCGGTAAGAATATCCTGGTGGTCGACGACAATAAGATAAACCTCTTGGTTACCAAGAAAATTTTGGAGCGTTATGGCGCCCGGGTAATTGTTGCCAATGGCGGTAAGGAGGGAATCGAACTGGCCCAGATTGAAATACCGGATCTTATCTTGATGGACATCAACATGCCGGAAATGAACGGTTTTGAAGTAGCCAAGATCATTCGTTCCTTAGTAAGAGATGTTCCCATAGTGGCACTTACAGCCGTGGAAAAAGAAAAGGTGATCTTAAACAACAATTCTAGTTTATTCGATGATTTCATCATTAAACCTTATAAGAATGAAGATTTCATTTCCTTGATCTCCAAATACGTCGGTGTCGATGTGTACTAGTGGACTCCGGAACAGTATTACAACTTACCTACCCTTTTATTGGAAAACCATTAAGCTTATTTAAATCATCCGTTAAATGCTTATTATACCAGGTGGCGATCATCTCTCACTTGTCCGGTGGAAGACCGTTCCTAAAATTCCAACATGGAGTTTAGAATAGGATGCTCCTTTCATGATTTAATCCCCAGGCAGTACAAATATGAAGATTTCATCGCTCTGATCAATTGAATAGCACCATGTCGCTGTATTTTAATGATTCTCAGAACAGTTTTTACAACTTACCTACCCTCGTCATTGAAAACCATTAAGCTTATTTAAATCATCCTTTAAATGCTTATT
>SMXJ01000030.1 GCA_004356305.1 Bacteroidota bacterium
ATTTTTGGACCTATGCCACTTATCTTTTTCAAGTCATCTTTTGTCTGGGTATTTGGATCAAAAGATCCAAGTTTACTCAATAAATCACTGGCTTTGTCATCGATTTCTTCAGTTGTAGCACCAGACGTTGCACCCTCGGGCATTACATAATGCTTCGCATCGTCCCCCTGGTCTGCTCTTAATCGCTTATGCCAACTTCCGGATGCCTTCAAGATCGATTTCACTTCAGCTTGAGCGATTACAGGGAAACCTCTAGAGTACAATAAGAATAATACAAAGAAGAATCCAATGGTCCCGATAAAGATACCTATGTCCACAAATGTTGGAGAGAACATAGTCCAGGATGATGGTATGTAATCTCTGTGTAACGAGGTCACAATAATTACGAAACGCTCAAACCACATTCCTATATTCACAACTATCGAAATAAAGAAAGAGAACATGATACTTCTTCTCAACTTCGGGAACCACATAAACTGTGGTGAGAACACATTACAGGTCATCATGGCCCAATACGCCCACCAATAGGGTCCTGTCGCACGGTTTAGGAATGCGTACTGTTCATATTCAACACCCGAATACCAGGCGATAAACAATTCGGTAACATAGGCTACCGCAACAATGGAACCCGTGATCATGATCACTATATTCATCAACTCTATATGCTGAATAGTGATATAGTTTTCCAAATTGGAAACCTTCCTCATAATAATAAGCAAGGTATTTACCATAGCAAATCCGGAGAATACCGCCCCGGCAACAAAATAAGGTGGGAAGATGGTGGTGTGCCATCCGGGAACTATTGTGGTAGCAAAGTCATAGGATACGATAGTGTGAACAGAAAGTACAAGTGGAGTTGCTAAACCAGCCAATACCAATGACACCTCTTCAAAACGCTGCCAATCTTTGGCGCGCCCGCTCCATCCAAAAGACACTATACTATAAACACGTTTCGTAAAAGGCGTGATCGCTCTGTCGCGGATCATTGCAAAATCGGGTAACAACCCGGTCCACCAGAATACCAGCGATACCGAAAGATAGGTCGAGATCGCAAATACATCCCAAATTAATGGTGAGTTAAAGTTTATCCATAATGAACCAAACTGGTTAGGAATTGGCATTACCCAATAGGCTAACCAAGGACGTCCCATGTGAATAATAGGGAACAATGAAGCCTGGATTACAGAGAAAATGGTCATCGCTTCCGCAGAACGGTTGATTCCCATTCTCCACTTTTGTCGGAACAACAACAGTACTGCCGAAATCAGGGTCCCCGCATGACCAATACCTATCCACCAAACGAAATTCGTAATATCCCAGGCCCAATTCACCGTTTTGTTCAATCCCCAAACTCCAATTCCGGTGGAAATGGTATAGATAATACATCCCATTCCCCATAAAAAGGCAACCAAGGCGATGGTGAAAACAGTCCACCATGTTCTATTGGCTCTTCCTTCTACGGGAGCCGCTATATCCACACTTATATCGTGATAGGATTTATCTCCTGTAATTAAGGGTCTTCTAATAGGTGCTTCGTAATGCGACGCCATATATATTCTATTTCTTATTTATAGTATTACGCTTCGTTCGTATTTCTCACTATGGTATGGTAGAATACGTTAGGCTTTGTACCAACACTTTCCAATAAGTAATACATCCGATTATCTTTTTTCAATTCAAAAATTTCATTTTCGTGATTGTTCACATCACCAAACTTGATCGCTCCGGTCTCACAGGCCGCAGAACAGGCGGTTTTAAACTCTCCGGTTTTCACTTCACGCCCATCCCGTTTCGCATCCAGGATCGTTTTTTGTGTCATTTGAATACACATAGAACATTTTTCCATCACACCTCTGGATCGTACTACCACATCCGGGTTCAATACCATGCGCCCGAGGTCGTTGTTCATATTATAATCGAACTCATCATTTTTCGCATATAAGAACCAGTTGAAACGTCGCACTTTATAGGGACAGTTGTTCGCACAGTATCTTGTACCAACACAACGGTTATACACCATTTGGTTTTGACCTTGACGACCATGCGATGTAGCAGCAACAGGACAAACCGTTTCACAAGGAGCATGGTTACAGTGCTGACACATTAGAGGTTGGAATGCCACCTGCGGATTCGCAGATGCAGATTCCAATTCCGCATAATTTGATAGCGAACTTCCTAAACCGGAAATATTATCTTTCTTTTCGGTATCATCAGCGAAAGAACCTTCGCTTGAATAATACCTATCGATACGGATCCAGTGCATGTCACGACTACGGCGTACTTCATTCTTCCCGACTACCGGTACATTATTCTCTGAGTTACACGCGATCACACAGGCTGCGCAACCCGTACAGGTATTTAGATCTATTGATAAGTTAAAGTGAATTCCCACCGAATGATCAAACGCTTCCCATAGATCGGCATCGGGAGAAGATGCCAGGATTTTCTGATGATCTTTAGAAACCGTTACAGGAGGGTTCCAATCGTTAACATCTTTTGTGTTGAATATCTCGAGAGTAGTATCTCTAATGATATCTCTACCCATCATCGTATTTTGTAATTGCACACAGGCAAATTTATGTATTCCCTCCACTTTTTCCAGCACCACATTTTGTATGGAAGAAAAGTTATTATACAAACGGTATGCATTCACTCCTGTTTGCATTTCAGATTGAACAGAGGCAGTGCGGCCATATCCCAGAGCAAGTCCAACCGATCCTTTTGCCTGACCCGGTTGAATCAATACAGGAACGTTGGCAACAGTCACATCGCCCATAATTACATCTACATAACTTCCATTCAACGCTCCGTTGGAAACATTGAAATTCTCCAATCCCATTTTGGTTGCATCGGCCATAGAAACCGTTATATAATTATCCCAGGAAGCCCGGGTTATTGGATCGGGTAACTCTTGCAACCAGGGGTTGTTGGCTTGTTGACCATCTCCCATACCGGTCTTTGTGTATAATGTAAGCTCCAAACCACCTTGAAGCGGGGCACTCAATGCCTCGTTTGAAGTGGAAGTTTCAATTTCTCCATCGGTAGTATCAGCATCGGAAACAACATCAAAAGTACTTTCTACAACTCCATCATGTAAAGCCTGATTCCAGGAACCTCCATCGGTTAAGATCGTAGAAGACCAAGTGTCCTTAATATAATCGTAGTAAGAATCTCCATTATCTATCCATTTTACCAAACACTCCTGAAATTGTTTTGTATCGAACAATGGACGAATGGTAGGTTGAATTAAATTGAAAGTCCCTTTCTTTATCTGCACATCACCCCAAGACTCTAAATAGTGAGGCGTTGCGGCAACGAGTTGCGCCATAGATGCAGTTTCGTCTTCTTTCATGGAGAATGCCATAGACAGCTCCAGGTTTTTGTACCCTTGGGCGAATGCCTCATTCGGGAAAGAGTAGACCGGATTCACACCCACGGTGATCAAGCCTTTAATACTTCCATTGGCAACACCGTTCATTACGTTGTTCACTTCGGAATTACTTCCCATAGCGGTCAACCTAGGGTGAGTCGTATTCATAACCTCACTTCCCTCATTGCAATCCAGTGTCATTGCCTGTGCCTTAACGTCGGGTAAACCCGTGATCACTACACCTTTATTTCCGGCTTTTTTCAACTGTGCTATCGCGCTATTTACCGCGGTTACGATAGTATCGGGTAAGCCTGAAGCACTTCCTCCCGTCAATGCCTTTACAATTTGTAATTGCTGTGAAGGGGTTGCCAGAATGCGTGTATCTGCATTCGCGCCGGATAAGGTCATATTAGCTTCAAACTGAATGTGCCTGGACATTTTTCCATCCATCGGAATACGCCCTTTCGCATAACTCGCTTCGTAGCCTCCTCCTTGCCAATCACCTATAAAATCGGCACCCACTGAAACGATTACTTCGGCTTTAGAGAAGTCGTAATCGGCTAAGGCTCTTGTCCCGTATTTATTTTGAAAAGCATCTAAGGCTTCGCTGGAAGAAACCGTATCATAAATTACATGACGAACGTTGGGATATTTCGTTGTAAATGACCGGATCAATTTTGAAGTAGAAGGACTGGCAAAAGTTTGGGTCAACAAAACCACATCTTTCCCTGCCATCTCGTTCATTCTTTTTATAAAAACCGATTCCATCTCTTCCCAGGAAACCGGCTCTCGATTTATTTTTGGGCCCTGCAAACGATTGATATCATATATGGACAATACTGAGGCATACACACGAGCGTTCACACTTCCGCCATTTTTGGCCAAATCATTACGCTCAATTTTTATAGGTCTTCCTTCGCGCGTTTTTACCAGTACATTGGCAAAATCGAAACCATCTGCCATGGTTGTTGCATAGTAATTTGCTACTCCGGGTACGATCTCATCCGGAGCAACTACATAAGGAATGGATTTAACCACCGGCCCTTCACAGGCTGCCAACGATGCGGCTGCGGTCGTGAATCCAACATATTTTAAGAAATCGCGACGGGTGGTCGAGGAAGCTTCCAGCGTATCTTTATCGCCTAAAAACTCATCGGTTGGAATGGGCTCTACAAATTCATTCTGTCGTAGCTTCTCAACAATTGCACTGTTTTCGTTCAACTCTTCAACACTTTTCCAGTATTTCTTGCCTGATACCATATTCTCTCTAAACATTATTCAAATTTTTTATTAGTAGTGACACTTGCCACATTCTATTCCTCCCAATTCGGCAGCGGTCAGTTTATCCTTGCCGTACTTCTTGGAAAGTTCTTCATGAATTTTTTCGTAGTATTCGTTGTCCTTCATATTCACATTGGTCTCTCTGTGGCAATTGATACACCAACCCATGGTCAATGGAGCAAATTGTTCCATTATCTCCATCTCCTCTACCGGGCCGTGACATTTTTGACACTCGATTCCAGCTACCGTGACGTGTTGGGAGTGATTGAAGTAAGCAAAATCGGGTAAGTTGTGAATACGTAGCCACCGTACCGGTCTCACATCTCCGGTATACGCTTGTGTAGCTTCATCCCATCCTGCAGCCAGATACAGCTTTTGAATTTCGGCATTGTAATCTACTCCAAATTCATTTCCTTCGGCCTGTGTGGCATCGGCCACTTCTGAAATAGTCTTATGACAATTCATACAAACATTCAAAGAAGGAATCCCGGATGTTTTACTCTTCCTGGCCGAACTGTGGCAATAATTACAATCGATCTTATTATCACCGGCGTGAATTCTATGTGAATAGTGAATAGGTTGTACCGGCGCATAACCTTGATCGACACCAATTTGCATAAAGTATCCAAACATATAGTACCCGGCGCCCAACAATAGCATTATGGTAGTTACCAAAATCAAAAATTGATTTTGTACAAAAGCTTTCCAGATAGGCGTGCGTACTTCAGGTGTTTCGAATTCTATACCTTGTTGATCGGCAAAGTTTCGTAATGTTTTGTTGACGAGAAAAAGCAATACTATCAACATTAAGAATATCAACGAGAGTATTCCCAAAATTATATCGTTGGAAACTCCTCCACCCACATTTTCAACAGCAAGATCCCCTTCAGTTGGAATTGGTGGCAATGATTTCTTCTTATAGGTATAAGCCAGTATATTGTCTATATCCCCATTGGACAAAACAGGGAAAGCGGTCATTACCGATTTGTTGTTTTCTTCGAAGATCTCTACTGCCTTGGCGTCCCCCGACTTTACCAATGCCTGGCTATTCTTGATCCAGCTATACAACCATTCTTTATCGTATTTATCACCAACTTCAAATAGGGCCGGGCCTACTGCCTTTTTATAAAGCTTATGACAAGCCGCACAATTCGCTTTAAATAAAGCTTCTCCTGCAACCGTGTCGATAGTTTGAGTTGGCAATACGGTATTTATGGCTAATGCGCTATGAGAAATTGAAAACATTAGCATAAAAGCTAACAAAACAAGTGACAATTGAGAGGGTAGATTTCGGTAACTTACCTTTTCCATAGGTTCGGTTAAATTATTGTCAATAAGTTTGGCACGCATTTGGTTATAAAAGAATCTAAATTAAACATGTTTTACGTGCACAAATAACTGTGCAAAAGTACAGCTTAAAGTCGATTTTCGAAATCCAAATAAAGTGTTAATACTAATTTATAACAATTCTAAATAATAATTATATCTCTTGAAAAGTTATTAAGTTTTACATTTGCATTAAAGTTGATAAAAGATGAAATTAAAAAGCCCGATTAACCTATTGATTATGTGTTTAGTAGTACTATTTTCCTCGGATATAACCATGGCGCAATCCGGTTCATTAACTGTAAATCAGGACCCTAAAATCCCACGGTTATTGGAGTTGAAAAAATCCCTGGAGAAGGAAAATAAATTGACGGATGGGTATACCATACAGTTATATTACGGAAATTTAAATAAGGCAAATTCGGTACTGCGAAACTATCGAAATAAATACTCTAATTGGCCAGCTTCCATCGAGTATGAAACACCTAATTATAAAGTATGGGTAGGAAATTTTAATACCCGCATCGAAGCAGATCGCGCCCTACAGGAGGTGTATAAACATTTTCCGACAGGATTTATTTTGAAACCGGGGAAGAAGCAATGAGTGGATAGTGGATAGTGAAAAGTGAAAAGTGAAAAGTTCGAAAAAGGAATTGTTGTTTGGACGAATGAGAACGACGAATCACTATAATCTTATAATCAAAATTAAATTCCACGGAAAAACAGCAAATCGTTATAGATTATAATTTCTTCTTCACGGCAACTTCCTGGAATCCTTCTACGATATCGCCAACTTTTATGTCGTTGTAATTACTCACCTGCAGACCACAATCGTATCCTTTGGCTACTTCTTTAGCATCGTCCTTAAATCGTTTCAATGAGGCTAATTCGCCTGTAAATACAACTACTCCTTCACGTATCAAGCGGATACCCGAGTTGCGTAATATCTTACCATTGGTCACCATACAACCTGCAATGGTTCCAACCTTAGAAATTTTGAAGGTTTCTCTAATCTCGGCAGTACCTGTGATCTCTTCTTTCATTACCGGAGATAACATTCCTTCCATCGCATCTTTCAGATCATTGATCGCGTCGTAGATAATTGAGTACATTCTAATATCGATCTCTTCTTTATCGGCAATTTGTCGTGCATTCCCCATCGGACGAACATTAAAGCCTATGATCAATGCATCGGATGCCGAAGCCAGCAATACATCACTTTCCGTTATAGCTCCAACGCCTTTATGAATGATATTTACTTGTATCTCTTCCGTAGTAAGTTTTAAAAATGAATCTGTCAATGCTTCCACAGATCCATCCACGTCACCTTTCACGATAATATTTAATTCTTTAAAGTCGCCAAGCGCGATACGACGTCCAATTTCATCGAGCGTAATATGACGTTGCGTACGAAACGCCTGCTCACGTTGTAATTGCTTTCGTTTCGCAGCAATTTCTTTTGCCTCACGTTCGTCTTCAAACACATTGAATTTATCTCCCGCCTGTGGCGCTCCGTCTAGTCCTAAAATAGACACCGGAGTGGAGGGTCCTGCTTCAAGGACTTTCTGTCCCCGCTCGTCGTGCATCGCTTTGACTTTCCCACTATGTCGTCCCGCCAAAACATAATCACCTAGCCTCAATGTTCCTCCTTGTACCAATATTGTAGATATATAACCTCTCCCCTTATCGAGGAAAGCTTCCACAACAGTACCCATGGCAGGCTTGTCTGGATTGGCCTTAAGTTCGAGCAGTTCGGCCTCCAATAAAACTTTTTCAAGTAATTCACCGACACCGTCACCGGTTTTAGCCGAAATATCATGTGACTGTATCTTACCGCCCCAGTCCTCTACCAATAAATTCATGGCTGCCAATCCTTCTTTGATCTTATCCGGATTTGCCGTGGGCTTATCAATTTTGTTGATCGCGAACACGATGGGTACTCCGGCGGCTTGCGCGTGGGAGATCGCTTCTTTGGTTTGCGGCATAATGCCATCATCTGCAGCGACCACAATAATCGCCAGATCCGTCACCTGTGCACCTCGGGCACGCATAGCGGTAAATGCCTCGTGACCCGGCGTATCGAGGAAAGCAATTTTTTGACCGTCCTCTAATACAACACCATAAGCACCGATGTGCTGTGTAATTCCACCGGATTCCCCGGCTATTACATTCTCTTCACGTATATAATCCAACAAGGAAGTTTTACCGTGGTCAACATGACCCATTACGGTTACGATGGGTGCTCGCGGTTGCAGATCTTCCGGAGCATCCTCTACTTCTTGAATGGCTTCTTCGATATCTGCCGTTATGAATTCTACGGAGAACCCAAACTCTTCAGCAACAATAGTCAGCGTTTCTGCGTCGAGACGTTGATTCATGGTCACCATCATCCCGAGGGACATACAAGCGGAAATTATTTCGGTTACCGGTAGATTCATCATTGTAGCAACTTCACTAACGGTAACAAACTCGGTTACTTTTAGAATTTTACTTTCAGATTCTTGTATGGCCAGATCCTCCTCTGTTTTCTGACGATGGATATCACGTTTCTCGCGACGGTACTTGGCTCCTTTTCCTTTGGAGGATTTTCCTTGAAGTTTTTCAAGCGTTTCCCGCACTTGTTTTTGTACTTCTTCTTCGGTTGGTTCTTCTTTTGGTATGTGAGTACGTCCTCTTCCTCTTCCACGGTTATCCCGAAAATTAATTCCGCCTTTGGCAGACTCTTTACTGATGCGTCTTCTTCTGCTCTTCTTTTCGCTTTTCGCGTCCTTGTCTTCTTTTACTTCTTTCTTTTTTTCAGGTTTTTTGAACTTGGAAAGATCGATCTTTGTGCCTGTAATTTTGGGCCCATCCAGCTTTGTGTAAACGGTTTCAACTTTTTTCGCTATTACAGGTGTTTCTGTTTCATCCTCAACTTTTCCTTCTTCTATCGCGGGCTCTTCTTCTATAACTTTTTCAGCAGCTTTTTTCTTGGGGGTTGTTTCCTTTTTAGCAACAGCCTTTGTTTTCTTTGGGGCAACTTCTTTTACCGGAGTCTTTTCCTCCACAGCTGTCTCGGTTTCCACTTCAACAGGTTTTTCTTTGGCATTCTTAGCTGCATCCAGATCTATTTTACCAACCTGCTTTGGACCATCGAGTTTAGCTTCGGCTTTGATTACACGAGAATCAGGTTGTTTTTCTTCCAGTTCTTTCTCACGGGCCAGACGCAATTCTTCCTTTTCCTTGCGTTTTTCTTCCCCCACTTCTTTGGAAGCTACCTTTTTACTCTTGTCAGTTTGAAACTCATCAAAAAGTACCTGATATTCTATATCGCTGATCTTGGTCGTTGGACGTGCCTCGATATTGTGTCCATTGGAAGCTAAATGTTCCACGGCACGATCGAGGGAGATATTCAATTCCCTTAGTACCTTATTGAGTCTCATTGTTTTTACTTCAGCCATAAAATGCTATACTGTTGTTCCTTTAAAATTTTTGAATTGTAAATTTAGTTAAACTTTGTCCTACTCTTCAAATTCTTCTTTCAATATATTAACCACCTCTTGGACGGTTTCCTCTTCCAGATCGGTGCTACTCACCAAAAATGGAATATCTTTTTCCAACACACTTTTGGCGGTGTCCAAACCAATTTTCTTGAATTCTGCAATGATCCATTCTTCGATCTCATCAGAGAATTCAGTTAATTCAACATCTTCCTCCGCACCTTCTCTCAATACATCGATCTCATATCCGGTCAACTGTCCGGCAAGACGAATGTTATGTCCTCCCCGACCGATCGCTTTGGATACCTCTTCAGGTTTTAAGATAACTTCGGCTCGTTTGGTTTCTTCATCCAATTTAATAGACGTTACCTTTGCAGGGCTCAACGCACGAGTAATAAACAAGTTTATATTGTTCGTGTAGCTGATGACGTCGATATTTTCATTCCCTAATTCCCGGACAATTCCGTGGATACGGGAACCCTTCATCCCTACACAGGCTCCTACCGGATCGATGCGGTCGTCGTATGAATCTACCGCAACTTTTGCCTTTTCTCCTGGTATGCGAACTACTTTCTTCACTTCAATAAGGCCGTCGAATACCTCCGGGATCTCCTGCTCAAATAATTTTTCCAGGAAAAGCGGGCTGGCTCGCGACATAATGATCGAGGGTTTATTCCCTTTAAGTTCAACACTTTCAATGATCCCTCTCACGTTATCTCCTTTGCGGAAGAAATCCGATGGTATTTGTTTATCCTTGGGAAGCATGATCTCATTCCCGTCATCATCCAATAAGATTATCGCACGGTGACGTATATGATGCACTTCTGCCGTATAGATCTCGCCTTCTAGTTCCTTGAACTGCTTATAGATATTCGTATTGTCGTGTTCGTGAATTTTTGAAATAAGATTTTGACGCAAGGCCAAAATAGATCGACGTCCCAGATCAACGAGTTTTACTTCTTCGGAAACATCCTCGCCAACTTCAAAATCGTCTTCAATCTTTTGTGCTTCCGAAAGTGAAATTTCTTCATTCTCATCTTCCACTTCACCATCGGCTACTACAACCCGATTTCGCCAAATCTCCAAATCCCCCTTGTCAGGGTTTATAATGATATCGAAGTTTTCATCACTTCCATATTTCTTTTTCAACGTGCTTCTAAATACGTCCTCCAGTATCGCCATAAGCGTTACCCGGTCTATCAGCTTATCATCTTTAAATTCAGAAAATGATTCTATCAACGCTAAATTTTCCATATCATTTTAATTAAATGTTATCATAACTTTTGCTTCCACAATATTTTTATAAGGCACGATGGCCTCTTTTTGAACGGTTATTTTACCCTTGCCAATTGGTTTCGGCTCACGGGTTTTCCATTGAAGTGTCACAGCAGCTTCGTTTACAGCAGTTAAATTACCTTCGATAGTTTCTGTTTCGGTTCTTATACTGAGCCTACGCCCTATGTTTTTCTTGTATTGACGGAACAAGGTCAATGGCTCTGAAACACCCGCCGATAGCACTTCTAAAGAAAAATCTTCCTCCTCACGGTCCAGATTGTGCTCAATACCACGACTCACAGCTATGCAGTCTTCTACTTTTACCCCCTCATCTCCATCAATGATCACTTTTATTTGGTTGTTTTCGCCGATTGAAAGATCTATTAAAAACAGGGTAGGGTGCTCATCCAATACGTTTTGAAGTAATCGCTTTACTCTTGCTTGCATCAATTTTGGCTATAAAAAGAGGGGACTTACCGTCCCCTCACCTAGTTGCTCATTAATTTCGGTGCAAATATACTACATTTTTCGGGATTTTAAAAATGGTTTACTCTGCATAAAATTTTGTTTAAAAATGATTTCTTCTGATTATAATTTCGTAATTTAATGCTACTAATTCCATCCAAAATAAAACTTATGAAACGCATATTAGTTCCCACAGATTTTTCCATTCAGGCCGAAAATGCTCTAAAAGTAGCCGCTCAAATTGCTCGAAAGAATAACAGTTCCATATTCCTGGAACATTCCCTCAATTTACCATCACATCTCAATGAAGTAGGGCAAATGGGATCACTGCCGGAGTCTTTATATTTTATTCGTTTAGCTGAAAATGAATTTGAAAAACTACTCACACGACCTTACTTGTCAGATATAGAAGTGCACGAGGCCATTGGTCATGGTGAGATCTATAACGACGTCAGAGAAGCGGTTAAAGAAAAAGACATTGATCTTGTGGTAATGGGCTCTCATGGCATGAGCGGGTTTAGAGA
>SMXJ01000031.1 GCA_004356305.1 Bacteroidota bacterium
GTCTCTTTTTGCGAGGCAAGTTCCGATTCCTTTTCAGCCACACGTTCATCATTAACCCTTGCCTTTTCTTTTTCCAATGATTCCTGTAAGGTGTTTGACGCTGCTATTAATTTTTTATATTCCTCAATACGTGTTTTTTCATCTTTTTTCAAATCTAAATTTTCATCATTTAATTTGTTTCTTTGATCTGTAATATTCTCTAATTGAGTTTCGATCTTTATTTTTTTATTTTTAATTTCTTCGAAGTCACTTAATTTTTCATTAAACAAATCAATTTCATGTTCTTTATTAGATAATTCTATTTCTTTAATTTTTGCAGAGGATTTTAATTCGTCTAATTCTCTGATTACCGATTCAGTAGATGACTGCTTTCGTTTTTTATATATGTATAGAATAAATAAACCAACAATTACGGCAAACAAGATCGACGGGAGTAAGGATAAAAAATAATCCATATAGATCAATTAAAAATGAAAGATTCAATTGATTACCAAATTACTCATTTTTGATTGTAAGTACAATTGAATTTGCATTTACTTTTTTATACCGAATCGTCCTGTATTCGAATCAAAAAAGATGGTGTCCGAAGGAAATAGATCGTTAAAATGACCTTTTATTATCAGTTGTCCGGGCGCATCGATAAGTGTTTCCTTTTCGGTCATTAGGATCATTTGGTCCGAAAGTTGAATTGCCAGATCGATTTCGTGGGTAGAAAATAATACCGTTTTCCCGGTTTCCTGAGTGAGTCTTTTCAGCAGTTTCAGAATATTAGCCCGATGATACAGATCGAGGTGAGTTGTAGGTTCATCCAATAGAATGATAGATGTGTCTTGTGCGAGAGCCCTTGCAATGGCAACCCTTTGCATTTGTCCGTCACTTAACTCGAAACAACTGCGCTGTTTTAGAGCTGTTGTATCTGTTTGAGTCAGTGCCCATACCACTTTTTCTCTGTCGGTTGTGCTCAAATTCCCCATCCAATTCGTATGGGGTTGTCTCCCTAGGGACACAAATTCCAATACCGAAAGATTCTTCGATGTGGGCGCTTCGGTGAGGACAACGCTCAATAAAGTTGCCAGTTCAATAGGGTGGTAGGTTTCGAGTTGTTTATTGTGAATGAATACGTTGCCTTCAATTCGTTTTTGCATTCCCGAGAGCGTTCGCAACAACGTGGATTTCCCTATTCCGTTGGCACCTACCAGGCTGATGAGCGTTCCTTCGGAAAAATTGAAACTGATCTCTTTTGCGATGACATCGATTTTCTTTTTACCGAAATATCCAATGGACAATCCATCTGCCTTTAAAATGATATGTTCTTTCTCTGAAGTCATTAAAATAATAATTTACGTTTTCGTACCAATAACCAGATCACCACAGGTGCGCCCATCAGGGATGTAATTGCGTTAATGGGTAAGGTATATTCACTGAAGGGTAATTGTGCCACTACGTCACAGATGAGCATGATGATACTGCCAAAAAGTAGTACAGCCGGAATAAAAATGCGATGATTAGAAGTGGTTATCCATTGGCGTGTGATATGAGGTACTGCCAAACCGATGAATGCAATGGGACCGGCAAAGGCTGTAATACCTCCGGCTAAAATGCTAGTAGTAATTATGAGTAACAGGGTTGTTCTTTTAATTCGAACCCCCATGCTCTTAGCATAATTCTCTCCCAAAAGCAATGCGTTGAGTGATTTACTTACCAAAAAGCTGATAGCAATTCCTGTAATGGTACAAATGCTTAAAATGAGTACCCCGTTCCAGGATTGGTTGCCCAAACTGCCGAAGGACCAAAAAACATATTGCTGCAACTGTTCGGCATCACTAAAATATGACAATACGGCAACCACGGCTGCTGTCACGCTGCCAAACATCAAACCTATGATAAGGATGGCCATGGTATCTTTTATTCGAAGCGTAACCGCCAAAACTGCCAGCAGCACTATAAAACTACCCAATGCCGAAGCGATCACAAGGCTCCATTCACTGGTCAATAACCCTCCGATAACACCGCCGAAAGCACCTGCGCCCAAGATCAGTATAGCTACCCCCAAACTTGCTCCGCTGCTCAATCCTAATACAAAGGGCCCTGCCAACGGATTTCGAAACAAGGTTTGCATCAATAAGCCCGAGATCGCTAAGCCACTACCCACTAACACAGCAGTGATCGCCTTGGGTAAGCGATAGTCAATGATTATATAATCCCAACTGGATTTTGAAACTTCACCACCGGATAAACTTGCAAAAATATCCTTAAGAGGAATTCCCACGGAACCCAGACTTACATTCAATATAAAAGCGACCGCCAATAGTATGATAAGCAGTACGAAGATACCCTTATAGGATCGGGAGGTTTCCATTATTCAAGTAAACTGAAAAAGTACAATTTATGTTCCGGTAACAACTGTGGATGCAAGATCTTTATGATGTCCTTCAAAACAATATCCGGACGATTAGGGGCGAGTTCGTAATACAAAACACCCCCGGTTGCACCTTGAATGGTCGTAAAGCTATATATTCTTTTCTGTTGAAATGCTTCGAATTCACTATACACTGTATGCATCTCATTCATTTGTTCAAAACTGGTGAACTGCCCCGGGCCGATCCAATACTGCGCCTCTTTTCCTTTTTCCAATACCGTTTCCAAATTCAATGAATGGCTGCCCGTTCCTTTACTATCCTTCCAAATGTATTCACCATATGCATCTTCGATGAAACGGGCCGCCCAGCTATCTCCCTGTGGTAAATACCAGATGTCCTTATACATGGCCCCGCTCAATACCGTTGGTTTATTCATAGCTTGAGCAGCCAATGCCTTGGCCGTATTATAGCTATTTTCAATTTCAGAAAAGATACTATCCGCCTCCTTCTCCTTGTCGACCAAGGCACCAAAAAATTTGATCCATTCCGCCTTCCCCAAAGGATGGGTTTCGGTCCAATCACTGTTGTAGATCACCGGGATCCCGGTTTTTTGTAGGATCGAAACCGTTTTATTTCCTCCTTCCACAGCAAAGGTCACCACCACATCAGGTGAAAGATCGATGAGGACTTCGGTATTGATGTCTTCATTTTTACCCAGCTCTTTTATCTTATCATTCTCTATGAGTCGTCGTGTTTTTTCTGAGGATATATAATTTAAGTTTGGAAAACCCACCAGCAAATTTTCAACACCGAGCATTTCGAGAGACGGGATATGAGTAGTGGAAGTTACAACCAGATTCTGAACGGGTATTTGGACGATCCCATCATAATTTTCTTCTCCTTCAATGGTATGGTCGTTCTTTTTTAGCAGATAGGTATATATTTTATCAGCTCCTGGCCATGGATTGGAAATTTTCAGCACTTTGTGATCGTTAAAGTTTTCTATTTCGAAACCCTTCGCATAAATTATTTTAGTCGAGAGACTCCCGGAGACCTCAATCTTATTTTGGTCATCCTTACAAGAATAAATGAAAAGCAGAATAATTGGGAGGAAATGGAATTTTCGCATCTTCAAAAATACTGGTTTTTATTTGGTGAGACTAGGGGTAAACCCTATTTTTGAAATGAATTTTGGTGAGTGTTTTTAGTATAGAAAATACTCTTAAAAGGGAATTCGGTGTGAAACCGAAGCTGTTCCCGCAACTGTAAGTCGTCACGCACCGGCGTGATTGTGCATCACTTCATAACCACTATTCGCATTCGGCGGATGGGAAGGTAGCGCAAAGACAAGCCAGGAGACCTGCCTGAATTCAGCATTTTGTCAAACTTTCGGGATAAGGGTTTGGGGAGATCGTTTTCGTATCTGTTCTAAAATAAACAGCTGCGTGAGATTCTTCTATCTTTTTCCGGTTTTAATTCAGAATATGAATAAAAAACTACTCTTGGTCATTGGCATTTGTGTGACTTCAATTTTAAGTGCACAAGAAACAAAAAAAGTGGAGCGACTGGATTCTGTATTCATCGATACAAAGATACCTATGGCTCGAAAGAATAGCGGTAAGGTTGTGGTAAGTATCACTTCCGAAGAATTACAGAGAAGCCCCGGGAAATCGGTTGCGGAGATCATCAATCAGGTTTCGGGGATCGAGATCAATGGAAGCCGCGGTAACGACGGTCAGAATCTTGGATATTTTGTACGCGGAGGCAGAAATCGCCAGGTTGTAATTATGGTGGACGGAGTTCAATTGAATGACCCTTCGACTATTTCGAACGACTACGATCTGCGTTTGGTTTCAGCTTCGAACATTGAGAAGATTGAAATCATAAAAGGTGCTTCCAGCGTACTCTACGGAAGTGGAGCCGCCACAGCGGTGATATATATAACGACTAAAAATATTTCAAAAAAGAATATTTCCGCTACTTTCATATCAACAGTTGGTACCAACAGAGCTGCTAATGATTCGGACAACGATCTGGCGGCAATTACGAATTCGGTAAATGTAAGTGGTACGCTTCATAGGTTTTTCTACAAGCTGGCGTTCAGTAATCGTTTTGCAAATGGGCTTTCGGCAGTTTCGGCCCCGGAGGGATCTGAAAAATTTGAAGAAGACATTTTCAACCGCTTCAATACCCAAGCAGATATGGGGTATAAAATTTCAGAAAAAATAACCGTTAAGAGGTTTTTCGCTATTGATATGTATACGGCGGAATTTGATGATTTCAGCTATATGGATGCCGATCATCAAACCATTAGTGAACAGCTGCGCACCGGAGGAAGATTGAAGTGGGAGTACGGCAAAGGAAGTTTTGTATTAAACGATAGCCATAGTTGGTTAGATCGTGAAATAGAATCGTCGTTCCCGGCGAAGTTCGATTCAAGATCAAGTACGTTCGATGCCTTTGGAAGCTACCGTATCGATGAACAATTGACTGCCTTGGCAGGTGTGAATGGAAACTTCAGCAGGTTCAATTCATTTACGATTCCTTTTGGAGAGACTGAATTTATCCAGAACGTTAGTGAGGAGACTGCAAATTTCAACATTGTCGATCCGTATGTGACTCTAAACTATATAAGTGATTTCGGGTTGAATGTGAACGCCGGGATTCGCCTGAATAATCACAGTGCGTATGGAACACATTTTGTGTATAATGTGAATCCGTCCTATGGTTTCACTTTCGGAAAAAGTAACCTCAAAGTGCTCGCTTCCTATAGTACTGCTTATATCACGCCATCCTTGTTTCAATTGCACGATCCGCTCTATGGAAATGTGGAGTTACAACCGGAAGATAATACAACGCTCGAGGGAGGATTGGAGCTTTCAAAAGGGAAGAATTTTCGTGTGAGCGTAATTTACTTTAATCGTGATGAATCCAATTTTGTGGATTTTGTGGTGTTAGATCCTGAATTGTTCATTTTTCAGTATCAAAATATAATGGAAGAATTCAATATAAGCGGAGTGGAGGTAGAAGTATTTAAAAAACTGGGCGACCACTTTACGATCTCTGCAAATTATACAAATACCCAGGCAGATGAACGTTTCTCCCTGCGTATCCCGGAACACAAAGCAAATGTCGAGATAGGATATGCCTTAAAAGAGAAGACTTTTTTTGGTTTGAGCTACAATTATACCGGCGAACGTGAGGACGTGTTCTTTGATCCGATCACTTTTGAAAGTGAAATGGTAACTTTGGAGAGCTTCGGTCTGCTCAACTTTGATATCAGCCACCAAATTACAAACACCATTAAAGTATTTGCCAATGTAAGTAACATTTTTGATGAAGAATACGAAGAATTATATCGATTCCAAACACTGGGCAGAAACTTCCGATTTGGTTTTGAATTGAACTTCCAGTAAGTTGAGATTACCTGTTTATCGAGTCACTTACTTCTCAGAGACCATCACTTGATAGGTCAGGGAGTTTGCTTTACTTTCAGATAGAGTTTCCAAAGAAATAAATGGAATTCTTGTTCCGGGAACGGGCACGCCTGTAATTTCTTGAATTGCAGTCGCCAAAAGCGGTTCAGCCGGATCTCCCAATATTCCCAGATTACTATAGTCTTCAATCTGATCGATGTCCGGAATAAGACCATCTTCGAAGTCGGTGAAGCCATCTGCGTTGGCGGTTTGGAAAACCAGGGGAAGCATGGCATAGGTATGGTTTGGGTTCAATTCAGTCGATTTTTGAAAATTCGGAGAATCGTACATCAGGAAGGAGGCCTGGTATTTCCCGGTGGTATTGTCGCCTATTTGCACCACATTGATATAAGGCGCAAGGCCATTGATGACCAATTCACTGGCAGAGGCTGTTTTACTTGTGGTTAGCACATATACCGTCGTTAGGTTGAGGCTATTGATAGCTTCTCCTCCATTGACGAAAGAGCTAACAAACACTCCGTCCTCGGCAAATTCGGCCTGACGGTCTGCGTTCCACTGCTCGGTAAAGAAGGTTTGCCCGGTAAATTGTCCCGTTATCATACTGGCCAAGTAGATCGCCGTTCGCACTGAACCGCCACCATTGTAGCGCAAATCGATTACAAGGTCTGTAACGCCATCGGTTAAGAATTGAGCAAAAACCGAGTTAAGTTGAGAGTCGAATTCGTTTGTAAAAGCATTATACATCAAGTACCCTATTTTTTGACCATTGATATCCAGGGTGGAACTAACATGAATTGGGTCTTCCATAAATTCAGATTTGGTGAGTTCCACACTTTCGCCTGTAGGAGTAATGTTTTGACCGTCAAAAGTCGCCAGGCCAATTGTGTAGGTATCAGGTGACAATAAGCCGCTAAAATTATCTTCATTGATCTGTTGTCCATCGATGGTATTAAATATGATACCTCGCTGTAGTCCTTTGCTTTCCGCATCGGAGTTGGGAAGTATATATCTAACATAACCGAAGACATTTCCGCTGTTATCCGGATAGAAGATCAAACCAAACTCCATCCCGTTATTAATGGTGATACCCGCTAATGCATTCTCCAGTTCGGTGAAATCTGAAACCAGAAGACTGAATCTATCCTGAGGAGATTTCAGAAAATCAAAAAAGCTTTCGGGAGAAGAAAAAGTGCTTAAAAAAGCGATGAACTCGCCGTTGGTTGCAAAAGCATCATCGGCCAGCTCTGGCGTATCCGCCTTATACAGATAGAAAAAATTAAGCCCGCGCCAAATAAATTCTTGTATTTCAACTGCGGATGCCGGTTGTATAGAATCGTCGTTGTCTTTAAAACAAGAGACTAATAAGGTAGAAACTGTTAATAATAGTAAGAATAAGGTCTTTTTCACGGCAATATCTTTTTGGGTTGCTCAGTTATAGAGTTAATTCATAAATAGCAATTCATACAACAATTCAGTCTAGCAAACTCCTAAAATACTTACATTATTGTTAAGATAAAAATTTAAAACACAGACTTTAGATAAATAACTTTCCGAATAAAAAGAAAAGATTCCTGCCTTTATGGGAATTAATTGTAACAAAAATTGAGCTGATTCGTCATAACAAAAGAACGGCGTAATAACCCGATAACGATCGGGAGTCTAACCTAACCACGAATGGACCAAAAAGAGTTTTTAGCTACCGTGCTTCCTTACAAGGATAAACTGTATCGTTTAGCAAAACGTCTTTTGGTTTCAAGCGAGGAGGCTGAAGATGCTGTTCAGGAAGTTCTTTTGAAATTGTGGCTAGGGAAAGATAATTTTAGCAACTATAGGAATCCGGAGGCTTTTGCGGTGACTATGACGAAGAATTACTGTTTGGATCGCTTAAAATCGAAACAAGCAGCCAATTTAAAAATCGTACATAGTAATTATCAGAATGATGATAACCTTCAGAAGAAAATAGAAGTGAGCGACGGAGTACAATTGGTTTTTAAGATCATGGAATCCTTACCCGAAAAACAACGGATCATCCTTCAGTTAAGGGATGTTGAGCAGTATGATTTTGAAGAGATAGCAGAAATGCTGGACAGCAACGAAACAACGATTCGAGTGACATTGTCGCGTGCCCGCAAAGCTGTAAGAGATAAATTAATAAAACAATACAACTATGGAGTTAGTTAACATTGAACAATTATTAGAGGCTTATTTTGAAGGGAATACCACCCTGGCCCAGGAAAGGGAGCTGCGTACATTTTTTAGTTCGAGTGAGATTCCTCCACATTTGGCACTGTATCAATCTATGTTTCAAAGTTTTGACCTGGCAAAGGAAGAAACTTCGCAGCGTAAGATCACCATCTTTGAATCTAAAAAACGATCTGGATTTTGGAATTACAGTATCGCAGCATCCTTGTTAATCGCCATTGGAGTTACAGCTTATATGATCTCTCAGCCCGGACTTACTTCGGAAGAAGAAGAGGCGCTGGTAGCCTTTAATAAAACCAAAGAGATCATGTTTTTATTTTCTGAGAACTTAAATGAAGGAACTTCAAGCATAGCTCACCTGGATGAATTTTCAAAAGGAATTTCATATTTATCGGTTATCAATCAATTTAATGAATCCAAAAATTTAATATTAAAATAACACTTAAAAAATTAACAAATGAAAAAATTAGCAATTTTAGTAGCCTTTATGATCGCACCTATATTTGTGTCGGCACAAGGAATATTCGATTCCTATGAAGATGAAGACGACGTGACTTCGATTGTGGTGACCAAGAATATGTTCAAACTTTTGAGTAAGATCGAAATCGAAAGCGATGACCCTGAAGTTCAAGCGTATTTGGAAATGGTCAACAATCTTGACAACATCAAAGTTTTTATCACCGAAAATAAAAGCATAGGTGCAAGAATGAAAGCCGATGTAGAGAAGTATGTTTCTTCTACAAAAGGACTGGAAGAATTGATGAGAATAAAGGACAAAGGTAAAAACGTAAAATTCTATTCTAAACAAGGGAAGGATGAAAACCATGTAAGTGAGTTATTGATGTTCCTGGATGGTGAGATGGATGGAAAAGAAGGTACCGTGATCATGAGCATTACCGGAAACATCGATTTAAAACAGATCTCAAAGCTCACCAAAGAGCTGAACGTTCCCGGAAGCGATGAATTGAAGAATGTAGAAAAGAAAAACTAAAACTATGACACTCATAAAATATATTACAGCATTAATCATGGGTATAATTACCCTAATGAGCTGTTCAAACAACCAATCCTTGCAGCGCTATCTGGTAGACAAGCAATCGGATGATAGGTTTCTGAAAATAGATCTGGCTACCAGCCTTTTGCAAAGTGACGAAAGTAACTTTACCGAAGATGAAAAAGATATACTCAACACAGTTAAAAAGGTGAACGTAGTGGCCTATCCTATAAAAAGTGGAAATATGGCCGAATATGAAACCGAAAAAGCAATTGTGGAAGAGATCATCGGACAGGAAAAATACAAAACACTTTCTACGATCAAATCGAATGATATGCGCATTACCCTAAAGTATCTGGGTGAAGAAGATGCAATAGACGAAGTTATCATATTTGCAAGTAGTGACGAAAAAGGGTTTGGCGTATTTAGATTGCTATGTGACGATATGCGCCCGGACCAAATTCTAAAGTTGATGAATTCCATTAAAAAAGGAGACCTGGACATCTCAAAACTTTCAGGGATAGGAGATATCTTTAAGGATATGTGAGTTCAGTAAATTATAAGAATTGCTAAGGCTTCGGATTTCCGGGGCCTTTTTTTAATCGCCTATTTCTGTTATGTGTGACAACTGCTTAAATACCCGTATAATTACCAGGTGTGATCTTCCGCATTTCCGCTTTAATTTCTTCGGAAATATCCAGGGATTCAATAAATTGGATGATCGATTCTTTTGTGATAGCCTCGTTCGTACGTGTCAAACTTAAAAGAGTTTCGTAGGGATTTGGATATCCTTCTCTGCGTAGAATGGTTTGAAGGGCCTCGGCCACTACCGCCCAATTGTTTTCAAGATCCTCTTTGAATTTAGATTCATTCAACAGCAGTTTATTCAATCCTTTCAATGTGGATTGAAAACCA
>SMXJ01000032.1 GCA_004356305.1 Bacteroidota bacterium
AACAAAAAAAGCCCATCCAATCAAGGACAAGCTTCTCATTGGTCTATTTCTAAACCACTTCCCGCCTATTGCGGGACAACACAACATTTTTATTTCACAAATTAGTGAAAGGTTGCGGTCTGGACGAGACTCGAACTCGCGACCCCCTGCGTGACAGGCAGGTATTCTAACCAACTGAACTACCAGACCAATACATTATTTCAATTATGGCTCGTATTCTAACCCCGTCCGAACGGATAACTCCGTTCATCCGGGCGGGCAACTGAACTACCAGACCAATACATTATTTCAATTATGGCAGGTACTCTATGCTTGTCCACCTCAGGTGGAAACTACCAGACCGTTGCGTAAATGCGAGGGCAAATATACCACTCCATTTTATTATCACAAACAAATAATTTAAAAAAAAAAGAAATCGGAATGAGCAATCCTTTGATGAATTAAAGATGTAAATCAATAAACTTTTCCACTCAATTCTCACATCTCAATACTGAATACTGAATACTGAATACTGAATACTGAAATCATCCAAACTTCTGGCGCTCCACCAAAAAGGTGGTCAGTATCTTATTGAAGGGTTCATTTATATCGGCCATAACATACTTTATGCGGTTCTGACCACACTTCAATTTTAAGTCCGAAAAGTAGGCTTGTACCGCCTTTTCGTAAGACTCCTTAATGTTATCGGCATACAGATTTACATGTTCTCCGGTCTCCACATCCACAAAACGCTTCGGCCTGTTGTTAAAGTCAAACTCCAACTCCTTGCTCTTGTCAAACGTATGGAATAACACCACCTCGTGCTTATTGTATTTCAAATGTTGCAAGGCCTCGAATAACTGCTCCTCCTCAATATCACTTTGAAACATATCGGTGAACAGAAACACCAGGGATCTGCGCTTTAATTTTTCCGCGATTAAATGAAGATGTGTGTACGTTTGAGTCTTTACATCTTTACGCGGTTGCGATATCGCATCGTTAAGTTTTCCCAATAGCATTTGATGATGCCTTTCACTTCCCTTTTCCGAAGTATAAAATTCATACACATCACTATAAATACTCATCCCAATGGCGTCACGCTGACGCTTCAACAAATTCATGATCGCAGCACAAGCCAAGGCGGAGAACCCGATCTTATTCAGCGAATTTATACTGAACTCCTTCAACCTCGGGTAATGCATCGAACTACTGTTGTCAATAATTAAATGACACCGCAGGTTGGTTTCCTCTTCATAGCGTTTTGTATACAGCTTATCGGTCTTGGCATAAAGTTTCCAGTCAATATGCTTTGTGCTCTCGCCGCTGTTGTAGATCTTATGTTCGGCAAACTCAGCGGAGAAGCCGTGAAACGGACTCTTATGCAACCCCGAAATAAACCCCTCCACCACTTGAGTAGCGAGTAACTCCAGATTCTTAAACCCGGTAATCTCATTTATTTCCTTTTCTATATTCATATTGATTACTTCGAGTATCACGCCGAGGCGTGATGTATCGAGAAGTCGTTTATTTCTTTTCTATATACATTGATATAAGATTGAAGCACCAAGTCTGAAGACCGAGAAATTGCGTTGTTCGACACTCGTCACTCAAGCCTCATTATTCTTTCTCTTTTTTCCTTCCTCTTTTCTCTTTTTTCTACCCTGAAACTTCATCCACGATCCCGTATTCAATGCTCTCCTTTGCACTCATCCAATGATCGCGATTGAAATCCTTCATCACTTTCTTTAAAGTCTGTCCACAATTATCGGCTAAAATTTTAGCGCTCAATTCCTTGGTCTTCAAGATCTCCTGAGCCGTAATTTCAATATCGCTCGCCACACCCCGCATACCACCACTGGGTTGATGGATCATCACCCGCGCATGTGGCTGAATAAAACGACGTCCCTTCTTCCCGGCCGAAAGGAGCAAACTTCCCATAGAAGCCGCTAATCCCGTGCATATGGTGGAAACCGGACTCTTTAGAGCCTTGAGCGTATCGTACATAGAAAACCCTGAAGTCACATAACCCCCCGGACTGTTGATATAGAATTTTATCTCATCGTGATTTAGCGAATCCAAATACCATAATCTGTCTACTACATGCTTGGCCGATTTATCATCTATAATTCCCCACAAAAACACTTTGCGTTCTTTGAGTAACTGATTGTCTATTTGATCTTGTACTTTATTTACTTTTTCCATAATTGTTGTCACACTCAAATGTGTTATCTCTTTAATTCAACTTGTCATTTCTTCTAAGACCCCAAATCATTACGGGCTTGGTTAGGTTTATAAAATTTTGCAATATTTGAACATCACTAAATTAAAAAAGGCTCAGCGTATTGCCAAGCCTTTCTCTACTTTAATTTATCTTCATCTAGTTTAATATTGAATCCAGTGCCTCTTCATAAGTGGCCTTTGAAGCAACACCTACCTGGCGCCCTACCAATTCACCTTTGTTGAAAACCAACACAGTGGGAATGTTACGCACTCCGTACTTGGCAGCAAATTCCTGGTTTGCATCTACATCAACTTTTCCAACTACCGCTTTGCCGTCATAGTCATTGCTCAATTCTTCGATGATAGGCCCAACCATTCGACAAGGTCCACACCAGGCAGCCCAAAAGTCCACCATTACAGGAATATCACTTTTCAATACCGTTTCTTCGAACGTTGCATCTGTTATTTCTAAAGCCATTATTTTATTTTTTTAATGTTAGACAAAAGTAGTCAAATTTTATACCAAAACTTACATCGGTATTATTAGTTTAGACAATCCAATAATTGATATTTTTTATAGTTTGGCGGGCTCGTGAAGTGAGCTTTGCACAACTTCACGACCGGGCTTTGCGGGTTACACGGTAACCTCCTTCAATCCCTGCCCGGATTCGGAGAAGACGGGCCTGCCAAGGATTCGGAGAAGACGGGCCTGCCAAGGATCCAAAGAAAACAGGCCTGCCCTGATTTAGTTCAACTTATAATCCACTTCTTCTTCCTTCAGCTTATCGAGCAGCTCCTTACTTATCGCCACTTTATGTTTGCGGCTCATCATATTCAGTTTTATTTTTTCTTCCATATCATACATGGTAAAATGCAACTGCGCATCACCCTTGTGTGATTTCAATATAGTCTTAATAAGAGCAATTCGTTTTTCATATAGCTCATCTATGGGTATTCGCAGGGTCAATTTCTTTGCCTGATCCCCCATCACATCGTGCAACATCTGAAAGTGATTGTATTGAATTCTCGGATCGCCTCTTTTCCCGGTTTCCCGATTCACCCATCCTTCTTTCACAAACACCCTGGCATATATAAAGGAGTCTGGCACCAATAGGTGACGCCACTTCAAATACTCTTCTCCAAAGATCTTAAAATCGAAACTATCTGTATAGTCCTCCACAGTAAAGATCGCCCAGCCTTTTCCGGCTTTACTTTCCCTGTGCTGCACCTCACTCACCACCCCTCCAAAACATACTTCACGATTCACAAACTTCTCTACCTCGTAAAAGTCGGATACCCTCACATTGCAAAAATTATCGATCTCGGTTTTAAATTCATCCAATGGATGCCCGGAAATATAGATCCCTACTACTTCTTTTTCCTGCTTCAACTTTTTCATCGTCCCCCACTCCTCACAAGGAGGTACTTCCGGCTCGGGGATCTGGACTTCGCTGGCATCACCGAAAAGACTCACCTGAGATGAATTCTTTGTTTCTTGAAATTTTGCAGCATATCTCAGTACCTTTTCAAAGAACATCACCCCATTGCCATCGTCATACATATATTGGGCTCGGTGGGTTCCGAAGCTGTCAAAAGCCCCTGCTAACACCATATTCTCAAAGGCTTTTTTATTAGCCGAATGCAGATCAATTCGTTTCGCCAAATCGAATACACTTTTGTACTTTCCATCTTTTCTATGTTCTACAATGGTGGCTACCGCATGGCCTCCCACACCTTTGATAGCACCCATTCCAAAGCGAATTGCACCCTGATCATTCACGGTAAATTTGTAGAAAGATTCATTCACATCGGGACCCAATACTTCCAAGCCCATTCTCTTACACTCTTCCATAAAGAATGTCACCTGTTTGATGTCGCTCATATTGTTACTCAACACCGCCGCCATATATTCTGCCGGGTAATGCGCCTTCAAATAAGCCGTTTGGTAAGCGATCCAGGCATAGCAAGTGGAATGAGATTTGTTGAAAGCATAACTCGCGAAAGCTTCCCAGTCTTTCCATATCTTCTCCAGTTTTAAAACATCATGTCCTTTGGCCGAGGCTTTTTCGATAAACTGGGGTTTCATTTTATCGAGGACCGCTTTTTGCTTTTTCCCCATGGCCTTCCGAAGCACATCCGCTTCACCTTTGGTAAAATCGGCCAGCTTTTGAGAAAGTAGCATCACTTGCTCCTGGTAGACCGTAATTCCGTAGGTTTCCATTAAAACTTCTTCCATGGCAGGAAGGTCATACGTTATGGGCTCATCACCGTGTTTTCGTCTGATAAAACTTGGGATGTACTCCATGGGCCCGGGGCGGTAGAGTGCATTCATCGCGATCAGATCTGCAAATACCGTAGGTTTCAAATCTTTCATATGCTTCTGCATCCCTGCCGATTCATACTGAAAGATCCCCACCGTCTCCCCACGTTGAAACAACTCGTAGGTCTTCACATCGTCCAGGGGAAAATCATCGGGGTCCAATACCACCCCGTGCTTGTGCTTAACAATTTTCACCGTGTCTTTGATCAAGGTCAACGTCTTTAATCCCAGAAAGTCCATCTTCATCAAACCGGCACTTTCCACTACCGAGTTGTCGAACTGAGTTACATACAGATCACTGTCCTTTGCCGTGGCTATAGGCACAAAATTGGTTATATCATCTGGAGTAATGATGACGCCACAAGCGTGAATTCCCGTATTTCGAAGAGAGCCTTCCAGTATTCTGGCCTGATTGATAGTTTGCGCTTCGAGATCATCACCTTTAGATAAATTGAGCAACTCATTCACCTTGGGTAATTCATCACTTCGAAAAGTATTGCGCAGGGTGTTTTCGTCCATGCTGAATATCTCATTCAACTTGGTCATATTAGGAACCAGCTTCGCAATGCGATCGGCATCATTCAGAGGTAGATCGAGTACCCTTGCCGTATCCCGGATGGCAGATTTGGCCGCCATGGTTCCGTATGTAATGATCTGAGCCACTTGATTGGAGCCATACTTTTCGATCACATAATCCATCACTTTACTGCGGCCCTCGTCATCGAAGTCAATATCGATATCGGGCATACTTATGCGATCCGGATTCAGGAAACGCTCAAAAAGTAAGTCGTATTTTATGGGATCAATATTCGTTATCCACAGGCAATAGGCAACGGCACTTCCCGCCGCTGACCCACGACCCGGCCCCACCGAAACACCCATTTTTCGAGCTTCTGCGATGAAATCTTGCACGATCAAGAAGTACCCGGGGTAGCCTGTATTGGCGATTACTTCCAATTCAAATTCGAGTCGTTCCCTGATGGTGGGTGTGAGCTCAGCATAACGTTTTTTAGCCCCTTCAAAAGCCAGGTGTTTGAGGTATGCGTTTTCACCTCTTTTACCTCCATCGGCGTCTTCAGCGATCAAAAATTCTTTGGGAATAGCAAAATTGGGTAGTAACACTTCTCTTGCGAGTGAAAAGGACTCGATCTTTTCGATAACCTCATCGATGTTTTCAATTGCTTCCGGCAAATCCTTGAAGAGCACTTTCATCTCCTCCTGAGTCTTGAAATAATATTCCTGATTGGGCAGGCCATAGCGATAGCCACGCCCTCGTCCAATTGGGGTGGCCTGCTTTTCACCGTCTTTTACACAGAGTAAAATATCATGAGCGTTAGCATCTTCTTTGGCTATGTAGTAGGTATTGTTACAAGCCACTAGCTTTATTTCGTGCTTTTTTGCTAACTCAACCAATATGGTATTGACCCGCTTTTCGTCTTCCTGATCGTGACGCATTATCTCGATGTACAGATCGTCGCCAAATTGTTCTTTCCACCACACCAGTGCCTCTTCGGCCTGCTTTTCACCTATGTTCAAAATTTTTGAAGGCACCTCCCCATAAATACTTCCGGTAAGGACAATAAGGTCTTCCTTGTACTGTTCGATCACCTTTTTGTCTATACGGGGCACATAATAAAAGCCCTCTGTGTAGGCTTTGGAGGCCATTTTAGCCAAATTGTGATAACCATTCTTATTTTTGGCAAGTATCACTATTTGGTAACCATTATCCTTATGCGACTTATTAGTGTGGTCCTCACAAACAAAGAATTCACAACCAACAATAGCCTTTATTTCTTTCTCTTTTTCGTCTTCGGGAAGGGATTTATTGTAATCGTTTACCGCTTTTGTAAAATGAAACGCCCCCATCATATTGCCACTATCTGTGAGGGCCACTGCCGGCATATGGTTGGCGATGGCCGCAGCCACGAGATCTCTGGTAGATGATGTTGATTGGAGAATGGAAAATTGGGAGTGATTGTGTAAATGCGCGAAGGTCGTCCCTTCCAGGATCGCAATGTTCTCTTCTATTTCTTCTGAAGATATTTCGACCGTTTCCACCTGAGTTTCGAGTGCCACACGAATATCATCGGAAGCTTCTTTGAGATTGATATGTTTTAACCCGATGAGTTCGATAGCCTGAGGATTGTCTTCAGAAAATTTCTCGAAATAATCAGGTTGCACATCTAATTGCTCTTTTGAGAAGATATTACGACGTACTAATTCGAAGAAACAACGTGTAGTAGCCTCCACATCGGCAGTTGCGTTATGTGCTTCAACGAAGGGCCGGCCGAACAGAAACTGATGTAATTCGGTTAGGGTAGGCAACTTGAACTTTCCGCCCCGGCCTCCGGGTATTTGACACAATTGGGCCGTTGTTTCGGTACAGGTATCCAATACGGGTAATCTGGGCAATGGATTTTCTATCCCAAGACGGAAAAATTCACAACCCGTAATATTCACATCGAATCCTACATTCTGACCCACCAAAAATTTAGCCTTGGAAAGCACCTCGGTAAATTTTTGAGCAACATCAGCCAGCGGGATCCCTTTTTGTTGAGCAAGTTCGCTGGAGATCCCATGGATACGTTCACTATCGTATGGAATATCAAATCCTTCGGGCTGGATGAGGTAATCCTGATGTTCTATCACATTCCCCATGGCATCGTGCAATTGCCAGGCGATCTGAATACAACGCGGCCAGTTGTCGGTATCACTTACCGGCGCGTTGAAACGTTTGGGGAGACCCGTTGTTTCGGTATCGAAAATTAAATACATAATTTCAAGTTAAAGGCCGGCCGAAAAGGATAGGCGAACGTTTTTTGTGAGTTATACGATGAAAAAGTCAGCTGATTTCTTCCGAAGTAAAAATACACAATCACACTCTTTAATCGAACTAAAGTTTTACACAAAACGTTCAATTTATAAACAAAAAAAACCGAGCGAATGGCTCGGTTTAACTATTTACATTTACTTCGATCTTCCCTAATAATCAACCCGGGTGCGCCCAACAGTGATAAGATCTGTTCCTGTATCAAAATTGAAAAATATTAATATTTTCCTTGTATCGGTATTATTAAAATTAACAGTTATTATTCCGGAAATGGCTTCGGTAGTCTCATCGTTGTTTGTATAACTGGCAGAAAATCCGGTTATGGGAAGTATATAATTGCCGGAGACAGAATTTGCAGGAACTTTAATGGTAATTATTCTACTATCCAAAAAACCGTTGATAATAATGGAACCACTAACTAATTCACCCGTGACAGAGCTCGCATTATACGGATCATCATTTACATCAGCAGTTAAGTAACCTGCACTAGAACCACCGGTATCGATGTTCCCGTCAAGAAACGAAACTTCAAAAAAGAAACCTTTGCGAACATTAATGGTGTCAATGCCGGGGTTTATCCCCGTAAATCTAAACGTTCCGGTAAGCCAACCACAAGAAATACAGCGATCTGTGATCTCAATTTGTCCTTCTTCTAAAGGCGCCCTTGTGTATTCATTACCACCGGCATCCTCATAAGTGGCTAAGCTGGGGTGTCCTTCCCCCAGAGGATGAACACCTAATTGACCGCTATTTATAGTTAAGGTAAGTTTTTCATCTTGATTGATCCCCTGTAGGGTAAAGGAACCATTCTCGTTTTGTTGCCCACGCACGTCACTGGCTTTAAAGAAAATACTATCGATTACGCCTTGCAGAGCAGGGCTGTTGTCCTCTAGGTTCTCGCAACTGGAAAACGCGAGAATAGCCGCGAAAAGTAGCAAAAATATTCGTTTCATAGTAGATTTGGGTATAATAGGTTGCAACAAATATAAAATAAAAGTTTGATCTACCTCATATTAACGCTTATTTATGATACCTTTGCACACTTAAAAAATAATTATAACAGGGGTCGTGAACCTCTAAAA
>SMXJ01000033.1 GCA_004356305.1 Bacteroidota bacterium
ATTCGAGTCAAATGATCGGCAAACTTCATTGACAATTGGCGTGACAAACGATTGATAATCGATGTCATCAACATTATTGTTGTGTGACAAGTAGCGTTCTTTCTCTTTTTCTGAAGTTAGATAATGGTTAGAGTGCCGGAATATTGTCCCACAAGTATCGCAATTATAGAACTGTGGTGAAAGTTGCCGCTGATTGGAAGTTGATCGATGACACAGCGGGCATTCCATGAGGTACTATTGTTTACGTAATGACCGTATTTTAACCAACTTGGATTTCCACACATCCAATTGTTCTTTTTGTTCGGCTATGTTCTTTTGAACTTCTTTTACCAATGGGTTATCCTCTTCGGTATGTCGAAAGAACCCAAGGTTATTTTCCAATTGACGAATTTCATCATGGGCATCTGTAATTCTTTTGGAGATGAAGAATTCTTCATTCTGAAGTTTACGTTCGTCCTCCTGTGATACCAAAGAATTGAGTTTATTCTCAAAACGTATCATCTCGACCTCATGCTTGTCAAGTTTTAGTTTACCAAAGAGTTCATCCAAAACTTTATTGAATTTTCGTTCGATATTACGTTTGTTGAAAGGAACACGGCCTATGTCTTTCCATTCGGAGATCTTATCTTTTATAACTTTTAGATCCTCCGTATGCTTTCCGCTAAATTTTAAATTTGAAAGTGAATCCATAAAATCCTTCTTCTTCTCAAAATGGACCATTTCTTCCTTGTTCGCCTCATTGCGTTCCACATGGACTCTATCAAAATAATGGTTACAAGCGTTTTTAAATTGTTTCCAGACCTTGTCACTTTCTTTCCTGGGCACATGGCCAATCGCTTTCCAATCACTTTGGATCTTCTTCATCAAAGGCGTCACTACCTCAAAATCCTCGTTGTCTTTATTTTCTTCAGCAAACTCGATGAGCTCTCGTTTCTTCTCAAGATTGATAAATTGCTCCTTTTTTTGATCTTTATAGAACCTATTTTTCGCTTTGTTGAAATCATGGGTGGATTCTTTGAAACTTTTCCAAATTTCTTTGGTTTTGGTCCTTGGTACCTTGCCTGCTTCAAAATATTGATCCCGAAGTTTCTGCACTTCTTTGATCGCATTTTGCCAGGCCTTGTGATTATCACCGGTGTTGGAGGGAATCTCCTTAATTTTATCGATAATAGTATTCTTGAGATCCAAATTACCCTCATAGTACTTCTCTTCATCCTTTAAAAACTCCTGTCGCTTATCGTGGATTATTTTGGTTGCCGCACTGAATTTCTCCCAAACTTCCTCACGAAACTCCTTGGCTACAGGTCCTATGTCTTCTTTCCACATTTTGTGTAACATTTGCAATTCACGAAATGCTTTACCAACATCACCTTGTTGTGCCAACTCTTCTGCACGGCCTATCAATTTCAATTTTTGATCGAGATTGTGTTTAAAATCCAAATCGCGAAATTCCCTGTTCAAATGCAAGAAATCATAGAAATTCTCGACATGGTGCCGATATGTATTCCAAATGGTGTTGTATTTGTCTCTTGGGATGGCCCCTGCAGTATGCCATCTTTCCTGGATATCTTTAAAATGCTTATAAGTTGTATTGATATTTTCCTCGGCGTTCAGAAGGCCTTTTAACTCATCGATAAGTTCTTCGCGCTTTTTAAAGTTTGCTTGTAAATCGCGCTTTAGGTTTTTGTAGTAGTCATTTCTTTTTTCTTTGTAATCGAAATACAAAGAATTGAATCGTTTTTTAAGGGGAGTAGTATAGTAAAAATCAATTATATTTCCACCTTCGGCCAAAAACTCCCCCTTACTACTCTCTAATTCATCCTCGAATTTTGCGTTAAATTCTGTTTTAATATTCTCTACGTCGTTCTTAATTTTCTGAATGGAATTATCCTTGAGTAGCTTTTGAAACTCGGTAATTAATTGTTCTTTTGAAAGGGCATGGTAGTCTTTTTCCTCTTCAGCTTCCGTTTCTTCATGGTGTTCATCATCGTCGGATGAGGTGACTTCTTCATCCTCATCATTTTCTTTTGCCACGGATGGATCCTCTTCAGCTCCCGTCTTATCTGCAGGCAATTTCGACGATTTTTCAGCTTTACGTTCTTCCGAAGGGTCTTCTTTTTTTACTTCTTCTACTGAAGGTTTTTCTGTAGTTTCGACAGATTTTATTTCTTCTGAATTCTTTTCAACTGGTTCTTCGGAATCCGCTGTATCTTCAGCAATTACTTCAGTTTCAACATCCTTCGCTGATTCTGTTTTTTCTTCTAAATTCCCTGTAGTTTTCGGGCCTGTAGCCTGGACAGTTTCTACAGACTCATTTATTTTTTCGTTTTGCAATTCTTTGTCAGACATATATTTCAATGTTATGGTTCGTAATTCTAATATGCTGGAAGATACTAACAACTCCGCACATGGCAAAAGGTGTGGACTATTTTTGAGGATTTTCCGGCATATATCAGGATTTCCAAATATTCCACGCTTTTATGGCCTGATACTCCAACATTTTGAGACCATTGCTTACTCTGGCTCCTTTAGCGAAGCCGCGTTTTATAAATTCGGTTTCTCTCGGGTTGTAGACAAGGTCAAAACATACGTGTTTTTCTGTGATATGTTGATATGGAATATCAGGACATTCCTCAATGTTTGGAAAAGTTCCTAAGGGGGTACAATTGACAATAAGAAAATGCTTTTCCATGATCTCACGAGTAAGTTCATCATAGGTGAGTGTCTCTTCAGACTTGTCGCGCGAGATAATCAAATACTCGAAGTCCATAGCATCTAAAACGTAACCAACGGCCTTGGAAGCCCCACCTGTACCCAGGATCAACGCTGTTTTTTCTTCCAGAGGAAGAACATCCGCCAATGATCTCGCGAAGCCGTAATGATCTGTGTTATAACCGGCGAGCCTACCATCTTTTAACACTTTTACTGTGTTGACCGCACCTATCTTCTGGGCTTCTTTATCGATTCGATCCAGTAGTGGCATAACAGTTACTTTGTATGGGTTGGTAATGTTTAAACCTTTAATATCCTTTTGTTCCTTAAGAATTTGAGAAAGCATATTTATATCCTCAATATCGAAATTGTGGTATGTATCCTTCCGTTTTTCTTGTTCGAATTTTGCAGTGAAAAATGTCTTCGAAAAAGAATAACCCAGGTTTCTTCCAATAAGCCCGTATTTAGTCATTTTTTTGGGTTTTTAGATGTTGATACCAGACCAAACTCAGAATGATAAAAATACCTAAAATAATAAAGAAAATTGCCAGAAATGTGTCTAACGAAAATTCCATAGGAAAAAATCGTTTATATCCACTGATGATTTCCTGTCCATTGGCATCCAGCATAATATTGCCACTTGGGTCAAAGTCAAACTCCTTATTTTTCCAGGGCCAAACCACTCCCAGTGAACCCGTTATAAATCCGATGATCACAGCGAAGGTAGCTTTTTTGTAGCGTTTTAAAAAATAACCTAAAAAGTGTGATAATGAAACTAATCCGGTCAAAGACCCGGCAGTAAAAACAACTAGCACCTTTAACAAATCCATTTGTACAGCGTTTTTCGTAAAGCTAAAATCACCGTGCAAAATCGCAGCTATCGTATCATACATTGCATTGACAGAGTCGACCAAAAGCAATACATAATTTCCGAGAAGGATAAGTATAAAAGAACCGGAAAGACCGGGTAAAGTCATTCCACTCACTCCTATGATTCCGCAGAGAAATACAAAAAGTAAGTTATCATTTTCTTGCGCTGGTTCCAGGAAACTAATGCCAATACCCACGATGATCCCGAAAACCAAATAGGCAAGATATTTTCGGCTCCAATCACCAAAATCCTTGGCGACATAATAGATAGATCCAATGATCATACCAAAGAACACACTCCAGACGTAGAGCTCATAGTGTATTAAAAAGTAATCTAATAATTTAGAAACACTAAAATAGCTGATCACCATTCCCAGGATCAGCAATCCTAAAAATCGACCGTTGATATAGGTCCAACAACTTTTAAATCGGCCGTTAATAAGCAGTTTGAACGCCTTGCCGTTCACCTTTTGAAGCGAGTAGATAAATTCCTCATAAAATCCGGCGACAAAGGCTACCATTCCACCCGAGACACCCGGTACCTTATTGGCCGCACCCATTGCCAACCCTTTTAGGACCAGCCAGACTCTATCGCCAAAAGTGCGAGTTTCGTTCATTTAAGCTTTCTTTTTTATGGTGGCTACACGTTCAAGAATAAAAATGGTTAGAAATCCTAGAACCAAAAAAATGAGCGCATAGAGCAGTTGTGCATTCCCTTCGTAATTATCCGGAAGAATACTTCTTTCAAGAAACGGAACTTCTTCTCCACTATGATTGATACGGTATTTCAGCACTTCTTTCCAGGGCCATATTTTGTTGAGGGCGCCTATCATAAAACCCGTTAATACGGTAAGTATAATATTTTTATGGTGTTTGAACATCCAGTTCAAAACTCTTGAAAAGGCCTTTAATCCAATAATAGCGCCCAAGGCAAAAACAATTAATTTTATAAGCGCTTCAGAAAATAAATTCCAATCCAGCGTCATAGCCCCTTCAATAAATTGAGTAATAGTACCGATGATAGCTTCATAGGCACCCAGCAAAAGTAGGATAAAAGCTCCTGAAATACCTGGTAAGATCATCGCGATAATGGCAATAAACCCGGCAAAGAACAAGAACCAAGTATTGTCTGGAGATCCAATTGGTTCTAAAATGGTAATGAAATAAGAAAATCCGGCGGCTAAAATCATGGCTAGAATAGAACTTATTCTCCATTGGGTTATTTGCCTGGCAATAAAAAGTATACTGGCGATAATTAGGCCAAAAAAGAAGGACCAAACGGCAATGGGATGATTGACAAGTAACCAGGTGATCAATTTTGCCAAAGATAATATGCTCATTAAAATACCACTGAATAAAATTGATAGAAAACCAAAATTATATCGCTTCCATGCAGCGTTTATCCCTTCTTTTTTCCAAATTTTAAAGAAGCCAAAATCCAATTTATGGATGGTCTCGATCAACTCTTCATAAATACCCGATATAAAGGCTATCGTCCCTCCGGAAACACCCGGAACAACATCCGCGGCACCCATAGCCATACCTTTTAACAAAATGATAATGTTTTGAAAGAAATTACGAGATCGCATAAGTAAGGCTTACGTTAATGAGCCTCAAAAATAAGAATTTTATAACGACGGTTTCCTGTGATTATTGATTAATTGCTGAACGCTCTGTTTTCTAAATACTTTTGGAAATAATTCCTCGATGATCAATGAAAACTGATCGTCCAGGTCCAGGGCATTTTTCAAGTGAAACTCTGCTTTATTGTCTTCCAAAAGTTTGTAATACAATCCCGCCAGCCTATATTCGATCTCTGCATTCTCCGGGTAGAATTCTGCCGCCTGTATGAGATTTTTTATTCCCGCATCGTACTCGCCTAACTCAATGAGAATATCACAGCGCGACAACCAAGTCTCCATTTCATAATTGCCCAACTCGATGCTTCTCCTGAAGCCATGTTCGGCCTCTTCAAAAAGATTGAGCCGTTTGTTGATCTTTGCATAACGCTTCCAATACAATTCATTTTCCGTATCGATATCGATAGCTTTCTCAATATAATAAAGTGCTTTTTGAAAATCCTTTTTTCTGAAATGAAAATCGGTTATAGCGATCCAGCCTTTGTCCAATAATGCATCTTCTTCCACACATTTACTGTAGAACTGAAGGGCCAATTCATTATTCTTTAGCTTCTCATAGCACTTGCCAATTCGCAACAAGGCAAACGACGTTGGATCGTCCAATCCCAATGTAATCGAATAACTTTCAATGGCCATCTCATACTCTTTCAATTTCTCCAGCACCTTTCCCTTTTCCAGATAAGCTCCTATAAAGCAGTCGTCGCTAATGATAGCAAAATCAAAGGCTGCGAGTGCTTTTTTATAATCTTTCAGGATAAAATATTGTTTCCCCAGCTGATGCCAGGCGACTTCGCAATATGGGTTTTTATTCAAATAGTTATTGAGGTATTCAATGGCGACCTCGTTTTGTTCCAGATAATCAAAACAATAGATGATATTGTACAGCGCCGAATAGTCGTTCTCATCCTGTTCCAGGCATTTCATGAAGTAGTATTTGGCATTTTCGAAGTCCTCCATGAACAGATATTCCATGCCCATTAATGAGAGCACATCAGACTCGTCTGAAGTGATCTCCAATGCTTTTCCCAGCAAGTTGATCGCTTTTTTATGTGCATCACGACGCGAATATATATTCGCTTTTTGGATGTAGATCTCCTCATTGGATTGTTCCAAAACATAGAGGTCATCCAGTAAGGCCTCCGCGGTGTCCAATTCGTTTTCGAATATGTACATCTCTACTTGAAATAACTTTAAGCTTGTGGTAGCAGGATGCTGCTCCAAACCAAGCTTCGTTGCTTTTTTTGCGAGGGCTATCTTTCCATTTTCCAAATAGTGATGAATTATCTCTTCGAACTCTTCGGAGTCGAAAAAGTACACATCATTAGTCTTTAACATGGATTCAAATCGGGAAAGTGAAAAATTGTTATGCTCGTTAGGGCTTAAATGCATACGCACCGTTTTAACTGTTTCTTCAAATTAAAGATACTAATGTAATGAAGCATTCAAGAGTCGTGCCCCTTTTGTTGTTAACAAGCTTATTAACACCGGTTTTGAGCTAATAAGATGTTGAATAACAATTAGTTGAAAAACAATTAATTGTTATGAAATTCATCGAGAACATCCGTCAAAATGGCACAACCTTCTCTAATTTCTGTTTCGGTAATAGTCAATGGAGGAGTAATACGTATGGCACGGGGCTCGAATAGTAACCAAAAGAGGATTAAATTTTTGTCTTTGCACGCTAGAATGATCTCAGTAGCGATTTCTGCAGAATCGACCATAATAGCCAACATCAATCCCTTTCCTCTCACTTCTGTGATAAGAGGATGTTTCAATAATGATCTGAATAATTTTTCCTTCTGAAGGGTTTGTATCATCAGATCGGATTCTATGATTTCTTTTAGGGTCGCCAACGCGGCCGATGCTATAACTGGATTGCCACCAAATGTCGTGATATGGCCCATTTTTGGATTGTTTTTCAGTACAGACATCAAACTATTAGATGCCGTAAAAGCTCCAATGGGAAGGCCACCGGCCATTCCTTTGCCCATCACTAAAATATCCGGGACTGTGTTATAATGTTCAAATCCGAAGAGTTTACCTGTCCGTCCGAATCCTGTCTGAATCTCATCCAGGATCAAAAGGGCACCAATCTCTTCGCATCGAAGTTTCACTTTCCTCAGATAGTCATTTTCAGGCAGGATAAATCCTGCACCTCCTTGAATGGTCTCTAATATTACGGCAGCTGTACCTTGTGTGATCTTTTTGATATCCGCTTCAGAATTAAATAAAATTGAGTGACATTCCGGCAGCAGCGGACCGAAGGGTTTTTTGCGTTCTTCATATCCCATAACACTCAATGAACCCATGGTATTACCGTGATATGCATGGTGAGCATATATTATTTCGCTTCGTCCTGTGGCACGCCGGGCTAACTTCAAGGCGCCTTCAATCGCCTCGGTACCACTATTGACGAGGTAAGTTGTATCAAGAGGATGGGTAAGTTTTTCGGCCAACAATTTTGATAGATTCACGGCGGGTTGCTGAGCGTATTCACCATATACCATCACATGTGCGTAGCGATCCATTTGATCTTTTACAGCCTTGATTACTTTTGGGTGACCGTGCCCCAAAGAACAAACCGAAACTCCAGCCACAAAATCTAAATGTGCGTTCCCGGCAGTATCGTAGATATAACTGCCTTTGGCATGTGAAATTTCCATCGCCAAAGGATACATGCTGGTTTGTGCCTGATATTTTAGGAAGTCTGACAACATAGTATCAATTGTCTTTTTTCTGAGGAATATCTTTTTTATTTATTTCCAAAGAATCTTTATTGGCGGTCTTGAACTTAGGATCTTCCTCTCTATTTTGAAAGTCCTTCGGACTTAATTTCGATGCATCGGGAATCATTAGGTCATCTTCGGGGATGTCTTCAAAGAAATCACCTTCATCCTCGGGTAAAGGGATTCCTTTTATCTTCGGAAGTATGGGTTTTGGCTTGCCTTTGAAGAGATCGCTCTTTTTCATCAGCCGTTCATCACCTCGCCAAAGAAAGCCGGGAAGTATTCGAGCGTTTTCGGGAAGAGCACTTTCAGGATATACTTTGCCGGGAACTTTCTTGATGAATTTCATTCCGACAATTTTTTGTTCTTCCAGATACAATAGTATGGAACTTGAAAGGGTCTTGTTTATCCCAACCAACTCTTCATTATCATTTCTGAAATAATATACTACCTCACTATTCTTGATGATATTAATTGTATCCAATTTGTTATTGGTAAACAAACCGATGAGTCTTTCTCCTTTTACCTGGTTGTATCCGGCACTATCCTTCTGAATTAAAAAGGCGTTATTGAACACCTTCAAAGTGTCTAATTCTTCCGTCTCTTTATTGTTTAAAATATGAATAGTGTCACCGGTTATTTGATTTTCGCCACTCCACAACACCGGATTGCTCAGTAATTTAGTAATTCCGAGCTTTTGGTTGATATAAATAGAATCACACTTTCCGCTTGTGGGCAGTTCATTTTCCAGACCTCGCTTGAACATTCGAGCCCGGTAAAAGCCTTTTATAATTCTATTTTCCGGCTTTCCGGTCACTTGTAAAGTATCCGCATGAACATACACAGAGTCATTCTCTTGCAGGGTAATCGCGACTGCGCGTTTTGTAATGAATACAGAGTCCTTCGCACGAAATACTTCGGCATAATGTCCCAGAATTATAGTTTTATTAATGGTGTCTAAAACTTTAATATTGTTGGTCGCGGAGGCAAAACTCTTATTTCGGTCAAAATAAATGCTATCCCCGTAAAGAGTCCGATTTTCGTAATCGATCCTTGAATTTTTCACAAAATAACCTGTATCTGCACGTGTGTCATAATAACCACGCTCACAGTATACCGTACTGGTTTCACTAACTATGGTTGATGCACCATACAAATAGGCTACTCCGGTTTCAGAATAGAAATCCAACTGGGGGGAGTTGACCGTATACTTAGGGTTTACAATTTTAACGTTTGATAAGAATTGATATTTTTTACTTTTGGCAAAATAACGACCAATCCGGCTGGTTAAAATACTGGCTGTATCCCGAACCGTTCCACCGGATCGATAATAGGCTTGTTGTTTAATGCGGTCAAAATAAAGTGTATCTGTATGGAGCGTAGTGTATGGTTCGGTTAGAACCACATTGCCACTGGCGAAAGCGAAGGAGGTATTTCCGTTATACTCGGCATAATTACTTCGCATTTGGATAGAGTCTCCCTGCTCAATACGTACATTACCATAAGCCTTTACAAAATTGTCTTTAAAATAAACATAGGCCTGATCGCACCACATTTCAACATCCTCATGGACAATATAAACCTGCCCACTATTGTCACGAGTATAGATAACCGCATCGGGAAATTCAGGTTTCTTTTCAAAGTATCCCGACTTTACTGATACTTTCGTCGTTTTTGTGGTATCGATGATCTTCACTTGCGATCTAAGCGTGATTCCGAAGAAAAGAAAAAGGAGTGATATGTAAAAAGTCGTTTTCAACAAACAAGTATACTAATTATCGTATAAATAGGGTACTAAGGATATATTAAAAAAAGGTAATTCTTAATTTTTGAACTACCAATGTTATACGGAAAAAGACCTCCCGGGAGACCAGCGGCAACACCTTGAAGGTCGCTCATTTACCTAAGTATGGTCTGTGTTCTATCAGGCCCAACAGATATAATTTTGATGGCTATTTCAAGTTCTTTTTCCAAAAAGTGGATATAGTCATTTAATTCCTGTGGAAACTGAGCAGTATCGCTCATTTTTGTCAGATCTTGTTTCCATCCTTTCATTTCGGTATAGATGGGCGTAACATATTCTTCCTCTATAGTGTAGGGCAAGTGTTTAATGATATCACCCTTGTAGTTGTAAGCGGTACAAATTTTCAAAGAATCAAAACCGCTCAGCACATCGCTTTTCATCATCATTAATTGTGTGACACCATTTATAGCACAGGTATATTTTAGAGCCACCAGGTCCAACCATCCGCAGCGTCGGGGTCTTCCTGTTACCGCACCAAATTCATTGCCGATCTTCGCCATTTTGGCTCCAACATCATCCAACAATTCAGTGGGGAAAGGTCCGGATCCCACGCGAGTGGTATATGCTTTAAAAATACCATATACTTCTTTTATCATTGTGGGGGCTATTCCTAATCCTGTACAGGCACCCGCTGCAGTGGTATTGGAAGAAGTCACATATGGATAGGTTCCAAAGTCAATATCGAGTAATGATCCTTGGGCTCCTTCGGCTAAAATACTCTTTCCTTTTTTTATCGCATCACGCAAGTATTCTTCACTATCAATAAACTTCAACGATTTTAAGATCTCTATGGCTTCGAAAAATTCTTTTTCCATTTCGTCCAGATCGTATTGGATATCCACTTTGTAAAAGTAGATCAGGCTTTCATGCTTGTCGGCTAGAGCGCGGTATTTCTCCTTCCACCCATCCATCTCAATATCGCCAACCCGAATCCCATTACGGCCTGTCTTATCCATGTAAGTCGGGCCGATTCCCTTGAGCGTTGAACCGATTTTCGCCTTTCCTTTTGCGGCTTCACTGGCGGCGTCCAACAATCTATGTGTAGGTAGTATTAAATGTGCTTTTCTGGAAATTAGTAGTTTGGACTTATAATCGATATTGAACGGCTTGAGACCTTCCAACTCTTTCACAAAAACCACAGGGTCTATAACTACACCATTTCCTATGACGTTGACTGATTTATTGTGAAAAATACCGGAAGGGATGGTTCTTAGAACATGTTTGATACCATCAAACTCTAAAGTATGTCCGGCGTTAGGACCTCCTTGAAAGCGGGCAATTATATCATAATTTTTAGTCAGAACATCGACGATTTTTCCTTTTCCTTCGTCGCCCCATTGTAATCCAAGTAGTAGGTCTACTGCCATAAATTCAGGTGTTGGGAGTTTTTCGGTTTCCGTAGAAATACAACGAATGATTGGTTATTTCAATGTTAAAAACTTCTTCTATCGTTTTTTTGATCGTTTGAATGCGTGGGTCACAAAATTCAATCACTTCTCCGGAAGAAAGGATAACGTGATCATGCTGCCTGTCGAAATAAGACTTTTCGTATTGTGCCAGATTTTGACCAAATTGATGCTTGCGCACCAGACCGCATTCCAGCAATAACTCGATAGTGTTGTAAAGTGTTGCACGACTCACACGGTAATTTTTGTTTTTCATATTGATGTATAAGGATTCAATATCAAAATGATCATCGTGGCCGTAAATTTCTTGTAAAATAGCGTAGCGTTCCGGAGTTTTACGATGTCCATTTTCTTCGAGAAAACCCGTAAAAACGTTTTTTACAATAGCCTGATTTTTTGTGTCTGCAGCTGCACTCATAGCGAAGAGGCAAAGTTACTCATTTTAAACTCTTGTCACTTTATCAATTCCGTTTATTTTTTTAATGTTTTTTACCAGATTATCAAGAATCGATTTATTTTTAACTATCACCGTTATTTTTCCGGTGAAGATCCCATCATCACTATCAAAATGCACAGTTTTCATATCGATATGCAGGTTGTTTGAAATGACTTTGGTCACATTACTAACAAGTCCTATGGCATCTATACCTGTAATGACCAAATTCGCTTTAAATTCTTGTTGTGTAGAGTCTATCCACTTGGCCGGCATGATGCGATAATTGTAATGGCTTTGCAGCTGCAGGGCATTGGGACAATTTTGCTTGTGAACCCTTAAACCCTCGTTTACGGTAACAAATCCGAATACATCATCGCCCGGAATAGGATTACAACAGCTGGATATTTTATAATCGAGTTTTTCTTCCTCCTTCCCAAAAACCAATTGGTCATATTTAAAAGTGAGTTCGTCTTTATTGATCTCCTCGGGAAAACTGGGTTTACGAATTCTATTTTTGAAAAAACTTACGAATTTATTGCTCCTTGCCGCAGCATAATCTTTCAGCATGGGGTTGGTGATAATTCCTGCACCAATCCGATAAAACAGATCCAGGCTTGTTTTTATTTTGAAATAACCCACCAATTGGTTGATGGTTCTTTCGTCCAGAGTGATCTTAAGCGACCTTAATTTGCGCGCCAGGACTATTTTCCCATCAGCTGCAATTTGTTTTTGTTCAGCTTTTAACGAAGATTTAATTTTTGATCGTGCTCGCCCGGTCACTACAAAATTAAGCCAGTTGGCAGAGGGAATGGATTTTGCTGAAGTGATAATTTCTACCTGATCCCCACTTTTCAGTTCATGACTCAACGGAACCAATTTTCCATTTACTTTTGTGCCACGGGTATGCAAACCAACTTCAGTATGCACATGAAAGCCAAAGTCAAGCGCCGTCGATCCTTTGGGTAAGGAATACAGATCTCCTTTGGGAGTAAACACAAAAATTTCTTTTGCATAAAGGTTCAACTTGAATTCTTCGACAAAATCCACAGCATTAATTTCTTCATTTTGCAATGTTTCCTGTAGCTTATCGAGCCAGTCATCCAGGCCTCCATCTTCTTTTTCGGTGTTTTTATATTTGTAGTGCGCGGCATAGCCTTTTTCCGCGATCTCGTTCATGCGTTCACTGCGTATTTGAACTTCTACCCAACGTCCTTTGAGGCCCATTACCGTGATATGGAGGGCTTCGTAACCGGTGGATTTTGGTGAAGAGATCCAATCTCGCAACCGCATTGGGTTCGGCTGGAAGTGATCGGTTACAATCGAATAGATCTTCCAGGCGAAAAATTTCTCGCTTTCAGTATCACTTTTGTAAATAATTCGAACAGCGAACTTGTCATACACTTCATCAAAAGAAACGGATTGGGTGATCATTTTTCTCCGTATAGAAAAAATTGATTTTGGACGACCTTTTATTTCATAATCCAGTTTTTCGTCATCCAGGGATTTTTCGAGCACTTTTGAAAATTCCTTTATATACTGATCTTGCTCCTCTTTGCTATCTTTTATTTTACTGAGGATATCATTGTAAACTTCAGGTTCGGTGTATTTGAGGCCCAAATCCTCCAATTCGGTTTTAATATTATACAAACCAATACGGTGGGCCATTGGGGCATAGATGTAGAGCGTTTCTGAAGCGATCTTAACCTGTTTGTCTTCCGGCATAGAATCCATGGTCTGCATGTTGTGAAGTCTGTCGGCAATTTTTATGATGATTACCCGGATGTCTTCATTGAGTGTCAACAGCATTTTACGGAAATTTTCAGCCTGCAGGGATACATTACTGTCATACTCCAGTGCCGAAATTTTCGTTAAACCATCCACGATGCGAGCCACGGTTTCACCGAACATTTGTTCGATATCGGCCAGGCCGTATTCGGTATCCTCAACTACATCATGTAGTAGTGCTGCAATGATAGAAGTGGCACCGAGGCCAATTTCCGAAGCCACTATCTTGGCCACGGCTATTGGATGAAAAATATAGGCTTCCCCACTTTTTCGACGCTGATTTTTATGCGCATCTACAGCCACATCAAACGCAGACCGAATGAGTTTTTTATCGGCGGCTGAAAGGGTACGGTAGCTAATTTTCAATAATTCCTTATACTCTTTAGCAATTTCCTTGTTTTCGGCTATGATTGCTGCTTTCGTCATAAATTAAAAATACAATATTGTGTGATAATGAACAACAAATTTTGCGCCAATTGTGCCGTAAAACATTGAAATCATTGTTTCAGAATTATTTCATCAAATTCTGAAACCGTTTCAATAAAGTAGGATGCGAATAATACATAAAAACATAAGCCGGGTGGGGAGTGAGGTTGCTCAAACTATTTTTGGACAGTTTTTTTAACGCTGAAATCAAGGGAGAGGCTGCATATGTCGTTTTGGCATAGTCATCTGCCTGAAATTCAAATTTTCGTGAGATGTAGTTCATAAACAACCCGGTTATTTCGGAAATGGGTGTATATAAAACCCCAAACGCGATTAACCCAATATGAAATGAAGGCTGTGAAACACCTAAAGCTTCCGATAGCGTTGCATTACCAACAAAAAGGGATAGTAACCAAAAGGTAAATCCGGTGGTGATCACAGTGGCTACCATATTGTAAATTATATGCCTCAGCTTGTAATGTCCCACCTCGTGCGCAAGAACTGCCACGATCTCGTCTTCCTCCAGATCATTGATCAATGTATCGTATAAAGTGATTCGCTTTTCCCTGCCAAAGCCCGAAAAATACGCATTAGCCTTGGTACTTCTTTTGGAACCATCGATCACAAAAATATTCTTTAAATTAAAACCAACTTTGCTGGCATATTTTTCTATTTGCCTACGTAAAGAACCATCAGCCAGCGGTGTTTGTTTGTTGAATAGGGGCACGATAAGACGAGCGTAAAACAGATTCATAAATACCGAAAAGACCGTGACGATCCCCCATGCATACAACCAGAAATAGACGCCCGTACTCTCATAAAACCAAATAATAATTGCTAATAATCCCCCTCCAATTATCGCGCCTATCAACCAACCCTTGAATTTGTCAAAAATGAAAGTCTTTCGCGTCGTTTTGTTGAAACCATATTTCTCCTCGATCACAAAAGTGCTGTAATAATAAAATGGAGTCCCTAACAGATCACTTGCAAGCATTATTATTCCGAAGAAGACAATCGCAATAATGATATTATTATCGGAATATGTACGGGCAATCCCATCGACTAAGGCAAAGCCATCAAAGAAGAAGAAAAGTAACGTAGCCACTATGGAAATAGTTCCGGTAAGCCTGCCAAAATGGTATTTCTCTCGCTTATATAATTGGGATCTTTCGTATTCAGAATTGTCGTATACATCCTTCAGTTCTGGTGGAACGGAATCTTGAAACCGTCGAGCATTGAGTAGATCAAGGATCTTATCGATGACAAAATTGACGACTAAAATACCTATAATGATGTAGAAGAGAGTCTGCGAGGTCATTGAGTTTGAGTGAATAATGTGTAATTATTAAATAAAGTTTCGCTGTTTTATCGCCTCAAATATAAGAATTCCGGCAGCTACAGAGACATTCAATGAATCAATTTCACCTCGCATGGGGATGATGATATTTTCGGTACTGTTTTTCAGCCATTCTGCCGATAAACCAATGTCCTCGGTACCCACTACGATAGCAGAATTTCCAGTAAAGTCACAGCCGTGGTATTGTATAGATCCTTGCAAGGTTGCACAATAAATGTTGATGTTATTTTTCTTTAAGTAGGTGATAATTTCGGTAGTACCAGCGGTCGCAACAGAATTTGTAAATAAACAACCCACACTACTTCGTAGAATATTGGGGTTATACATATCGGTCTTATGATTTGCAAAGATAACAGCATCGAGATTAGCCGCATCTGCTGTACGCAGGAGTGCTCCAATATTTCCGGGTTTTTCAGGAGCTTCTGCTATTAAAATAAGTGAGTTTTCCGTTGATAGATCGAGATTTTCAAGCGAGAGATCTTTTGTTTGAGAAATAGCCAGTATCCCTTCCGTAGTAGTACGATAGCTTAATTTTTGGTATACTCCGACCGATATCTCAATTATTTCGGTGGTCTCACTTAGGTTATCTTTTATTTCTGAAAATTCAAATTCAGTAATAATATCAGGGCATATCAAAACTGTTTTGAGTGTATAATCTCCTTTTAACGCCAACTGTATCTCCCTTTGACCTTCAATTACAAATAATCCCGACTTTCGTCGCTCTCTTGACTTCTCTATGAGTTGCAACATTTGCTTTACCAACGGATTCTGAAGGCTGGAAATTTGTTTGATCATGGGGCAAAGGTAATTAATTAGCATATGCATTAGATAGGAATAAATAATGCCACATTAATTTATCTCAATCCACTAGAGCTACTTCTAATTCACTTCCAATCGTTGAAAAAATATAGTGAGTTTCGGATTCGCTGGTTTTTACCTTTTCGCTGAGAATGTCCACACTGGTATTTTTCCTTTTCGGAAGCTGAATTTCCAGTGTCCAATCAGTTTTATCTTGAGTTACTCTTACCCTGGTTTGCCCTTCTTCTTTTGAGAAAAATACTGAAATCTCATTGTTGCCTACCTGCACATTTTCTAGTGACACATCATCCCATTCTGAAGGCATTTGCGGTGCGATCACAACTTTTTTGTGTGCGGCATCCGGTTGTATCCCGAAGAACTGCTCGACGATGGGTACTGCAAAGCCATAAATATTCCAGGCTTGGGTCATCATACCATAATCGGGGGAGACTTCATAAATACTGCCGGGAAGGGCATAGCTGAATGTGCGTGTTATTCTTTTTAAATAATTGAGAGCCTGATCCGGTCTGCCATAATTATTTTCGGCGATAATTTGCACCCCTGTGGGTAGGGTCATCACGGCTCCGGTATATGAAAATATCTCACTGCCTTTGAAAGAACTCTCGTCTGAGCCAGCAGACTCATCGCGATCGATCCCTGTTACAAACACCCCGAACGGATTCACAAACTTCTCTGCTGTTATCAAAGCTTTGATCCCAATATCATAGGGGGCGATCTTCATCTCCATGGGTGTGTTCACAACCCAGTTGTGATGTAAAACAAAGGGTCTCGGTTTTGAAGATGGGTTCGCTAAGATATATTTTTTGGTTTGTTGCAATTCGGACACGGCCCATGGTTTGTGAAGTGTGTCCGCACGCACAATAGCTGCCTCAATTAGCAGAAGGGCCTGTTCGTCTGTACCAATAAAATCGGCATAGGAGTTGAATTCTTCGCTCCAAAACTGTTCATTTATATTGATCTTCAGTAGATTGGCGATGGAATCATACCGTTTTGAAAGTTCATCTTTTCCAAGTTCCATGGCCATTTGCGACGCATCTTGAAATGCTTTTTGCGAATAAACCGCTACATCGATCATTTCGCTATCCATTCCGTGGATCTCCATCATCCCGTAGCCATCGGGAAAACCATTCTTGTTGGAGTCGTTCTCGTTGAGTAACCAGTCAAGTCCGTTTTCAACCGTAGGGAAATAGCGTTGTAGAAATTCAATTTCACCATTCCATCGATATACTTTCCAGATCAGCGAGGCGAATTGCGGTGTTTCGTTGATGTTACCTTTGTTGTAGACCGAACCGTTAGTTGACATTTCATGAATGATCCTTCCGTTACCGTTTAACGCGTTGGAAACGCTGTCGAGCAGACGGATAGTGCTGTAGACGGCTTCGGTTTGTCCAACTGCCATATACCCCTGGAGGCTATATTCGCTATCAACGCCAAACCACCATGGGTAATCCGGTATTCCTGCACCTATTCCGGTGCCAATTTCCGGTACAGTGCGTATCAACCAATCACAGTTATACTTAACCCATTCAAAGGCTTGTTCAATTTCTTTATCGGCGATGGTTAGTCTGGATTTTTGAGCCAGGCTTTCATATCTGAGGCGTTTTGAAGTTAGGTCTTTCTCTATGTTCTTCTGAATAGATTCATAGGTATCCCATGCTTCCGTTTCCGAAGTATAAGAACCCGCTATAGTAAAATTGATAAGGCCGGTATCATTGTGAGCGAGATGCAAGGAATAATCTATAGAACCTGTAATACCATTACCTTCATAATCTGAAAGTCCATTTGAATGATCGATCGAGGAAAAGTTTGACCCAAATACCGTAAACCACGGATTTAAGCTGTCTTTGAATATATAAGCTTGAGCTTCTTCATTAAAAATGACGATATCATTACCATCGATCATGTTGGTGCGTTCTCCTAACCAGGTAGGTCTAAGATCGCTCGCAGCGGTAAAACTAACGCCAATTTTTCGTTCTGATCCTTGGTTTTTGACCAACAGTTGAATGCCCAATCCTTCTTTGCCATCCGGCACAAATTGCCAACGCTCTATAATTAGTTGTTGGTCTTCCCATATAAAATTATGCTTATTCGCGTATGGATAATTGGTAAAGCTTTCTGCTTGATTTAAAATCAGGGTATCGTTATTAGTGGTCAATGATATTTCAAATCCGTCCATTAATTTGATGGGGTGATCCCAAATACCGCCCATTTCTCCTTTTAAATGCCAGCCCAACTCCGGAAAAGAGCCATCTTGATGACCTACCATATAAACTCGGTCTCCGGCTGTAACCATTGGAGAGTTGAGGTAGTCTTTCTTTCCAATAATAAACGGACTACCTTGAGTCAAGTCATTAAAATTTTTTGGCTGGTCACCCCCGCAGCCTGCAAATATTACTGCAGCTGAAACGAGTAGTAGAACTTTTTTCATAAGTTGAAGTTACTAAAAAACTTATTCCCTATCCTCGAAAGGTACGACAACCCCGTTTTCCAGATAATTTTTTAAATAACCTAGTAACGTGGCCCAACAATACGAAGAGTGCCTAAAATGTTCATTACAATGTGGCCAGTTTTTATGCCAGAATTTGAGTCGCACTCCATCTGTGAGTTCTTCCAGATCGAAGCCAAATGTAGTAGGACTCCAGTCTTCATCGGCTTGAGTCATTTTAATATGAAATGCCCTATTGGGTTCGCACATGGTCACTTCGCCATACCAATTGTATTCCGGAGCGAAATAAAAATTATATTCTGCCCTTAATTCAGGAGTACCGGTACTTGTGAGGGTCCACCAATTATTTAAGTGTCGCGGCAAACTCACTGCATCATAGACTTCTTTTACAGAAGCAATAATAACTAAGTCGTGGAATATATCAAACGTCTTTTCCATGGTCAGGATAATTTAATCACTTCCCTGAGTATTTATCCATATAGCGCTTCCAAAGCCCGGTTTGGTGAGTTTCCAGCGAAATATCTCTACCATCAATGAAAGCATGTGTCAACTGGTTTGTGCGCATATCCAGGGCGTCGCCTTCGCTAACAAATAATGTGGCGCTTTTACCGACCTCTAAAGTACCGTAACGATCACCAATACCTAAAATATTTGCGGTGTTGGATGTAATCAGTTTTAAAGCTTCTTCCTTATCCATTCCTTGTGCTACAACCTGACCCGCGTAAAAAGGAAGATTCCTGGTTTGAAAGTTGGAAGTACCGGAGTTCTGAATACCCACGAGCAATCCGCCATCGACCAACAATTTCGGTAATTTGTAAGGAAGGTCATAATCGTCATCATCGCTGTTGGGCCGTGAATGTGTCCGCTGTACCAGGACCGGGATATTATTTTGCTTCAAGAAGGGAATGATCTTATAGGCTTCATAACCGCCCACGAGTACGACGCTTTTCACACCATTATCTTTAGTGGTGGTCACTGCATCGATAATTTCTTTTTCACCGGAGGCATAGATGTACAGTTTCTTTGAGCCATCAAACAAGCCTTGCATCGCTTCAAAGCCCTCGTTTTTGGAAATTGATATTTTCTTTCCGTAAGCGGCAGCATTTAGCAAATAACTACTGATCTCTTCTAATTGTTTCGTGTAATCTTTATTAGGTTTCCAGCCTCGTTCTTCACCTAACCACCATCGTCCCCGACTAAAACTATTGGGCCAGTTCAAATGAATACCATCGTCTTCTTTTACGACTGCATCTTCCCAGTTCCAGGCGTCCAATTGCACTATGGAAGACGTACCTGAAATTCGCCCTCCTTTAGGGGTGACCTGTGTTAGCAAGATCCCGTTGGGGCGCATACTTTCTACCACCTTGCTTTCGGCGTTGTAAGCGATTATACTTCTAATATTGGGAATAAAATCCCCGATCTCATCCTGGTCATTACTGGCCCGTACGGCATTCACTTCTATCAATCCCAATGATTTTCCAGGAGCGATAAAACCAGGGTAGACATGCTTGCCTTCAGCATTAATAACCCTTCCTTGCGTTGGAGTGGAGGCGTTTCCCATTACTGTTATTTTTCCATCGCTGAAAACAATAACGCTGTTTTCGATCATGGTTCCATTTCCAATATGTGCGGTCGCCCCTTTTATAGTGATAGTTTCAAATTGTGCCGGTGCAGGGATTTGTTGCGCCCAGGCATGTAATCCAACACTTATGGTCACAGCTAATAATATATTTTTTATAATGTTCATTGTTGGATCAGTTTATGGTTTCACAATCAAAATGAATTTTGTCTTTCTTCTCTGGCGGGCGCTTTTTCTCATCCTTAGGTTTTTCAGAAAGCATCATCTTCATCAATTTATTTCGTTCTTTGCTAATGGCAATTCTTTTGGCTTTATCCGCTTCCATATCGAAATAGAGAGCCCCTTCGATAAAGGTCTTTTCAGCTTTGGCGTATACCGAGAGAGGGTTGTCACTCCACAATACCAAATCGGCATCTTTTCCCTCTTTTATACTCCCGGTGCGGTGGTCCAGATGCAACAATTTGGCCGGATTGATCGTCACCATTTTCCATGCATCGGCTTCGGTCATTCCTCCGTACTTTACGCCTTTAGCAGCTTCTTGATTAAGTCTGCGTGACATTTCACTATCATCACTGTTAATGGCTACGGTAACGCCAACACTACTCATAATGGCTGCATTATAAGGGATCGCATCATTAACTTCGTATTTATATGCCCACCAATCACTAAAGGTAGATCCACCAACACCATGCGCTTTCATCTTGTCTGCTACTTTATAGCCTTCGAGTATGTGGGTAAACGTGTTTATTCTGAAATTGAACTTCTCTGCAACCTTCATCAGCATATTGATTTCACTCTGTACATAACTGTGACAGCTTACGAAGCGTTCCCCATTCAAAATTTCAACAAGGACTTCCATTTCTTCATCGTATCTGAAGGGTTCTCCGCTATTCTTTTTTACTTCGTATTCTTTGGCTCGATTGAAATAATTCACATACAATTGTTCCACACCCATACGTGTTTGTGGAAAGCGACTAAAACTCTGCCGGTTGGACTGCTTTACATTTTCACCTAAGGCAAATTTGATAAACTTGGGACTGTTGCTGTATATAAGTCCGTCGGCATCTTCTCCCCATTTCAGCTTTAAAACCGCAGAGCGTCCACCGATAGGATTTGCAGATCCGTGTAGGATCTGAATACTGGTCACACCTCCTGCGAGATTCCTGTAAATAGCTACATCCTCCGGGTTTACGACATCTTCTATACTCACTTCAGCAGAAGAGTTGTGTCCGGCTTCATTAATGGATAACGCTGCTATATGAGAATGTTCATCGATAATTCCGGCTGTCAGGTGTTTCCCGGTGCCATCGATTACGATTGCCCCTCCGGCACTTAGATCTTTACCTATTTTGGCGATCTTTCCATTTTTAACCAGTACATCGGTATTCTCTAAAACACCTGCATCCTCGCTCGTCCAAACCGTTACATTTTTAAAGAGTATGTTTTGTTGTTTGGGTTTTGTTGTAAATCCGTAGCCAACATTTGGATGGGTAAGCGGAACAATTTCAAAGGCTTTGTTTTCCTCTTTTTTATCGTCCTTCTTTTCTTCGGCGTCTCCCGTTCTGGTCGCTACAAAATTGCTTTCTGTCCCATCAGGTAAGATCAACCGGCCGGAAAAAGTAGTTCCTCCTTTTGGAATCAGCCCTGTAGCCGTATAGGCCTCTTTTTTGTCTTCCGAAGAAAAAGAAAAAGTCACCCAATTTCCTTTGTAACTGATCTTGGAGGGAAACTTGGTCTCGCCTAATTTCACTTCTATTTTAGGTTTTGAACTTTTGCCGGTAATCGACATATCAAAGGTCTTACCCGCGGCCGAAAGATCATATTTTCCACGAATATCTTTTTGGTCCTTATCATTGATAACATGCTTGACACCTTGCACCCAATTCTCGAATAGTGTGGTTTCTTTGTCAAAAATATCACCTGAAGTTATAAGAAAATTAGCGTATTTCCCGGTTTCCAGTGTTCCCAACATACTGCTTTTGCCTAACTGTTGTGCAGGAATTGTTGTCAATGCTTGGAGGGCTTTGGTTTTGCTGAGGCCATATTTTATTGCCTTCAGGACCTTCGAATTAAATTCTGAAACTTTCTTCAATTTGTATGTCGTTAATGAAAAAGTCACTCCATTCTCCTCCAATACTTTTAGATTCGTTGGTGCCTGATTCCATTCGCGCATATCTTCTAAAGAGATATACTTGGCTTGATATGGATTGCTCACATCGAAGGCAGCAGGAAAATTTACAGGGATGATATATGAAGCTCGGGTAGCCTTTATACTTTCAATGGCTTCGTATTCGTCGCCTCCACCTACAATTACATAGTTGAGATTAAATTTATCTGAAATTCTATCGGCTCGAAGATCGTTGCCTTTGTTCCCGGCTTCGATAAAGGAGATCAAATTTTGATTTTCGATCATGGCTTCTAACGAGAGATCTTTGGTATCCACATTTCCTTTTGCGTACCAATCCATGTCCCAATACATTTGTCGCAATAAAGCCATGGATCCCATTAAAGATGTGGGGTAGGACTGCCGATTCGCTACACTTTTAGAAAATGAAAAAAACTGCCCTGAAGTATCTTCCAAGATCCGATCCTGATCGCCGCCTTGATCATTCAATGCTACTAGAACTCCGGTGCCCCGGGCGATACCATCCATATGATGGGTATTGACAACACCAAACCCGGCCTTGCGCATTTCTTCGGCCTTCTTTTTATCGTATTTGAATTTGGTGATTGCGTCGATCTCGGGCATAATGTGGTCGTTCCAGTAAAACCCTTTTCGCGAAGCTTCATATTGAGAAGAACGACCTTGATCTTTGGCGCGTTTCGGTTTCTCTACTCCAAAACCGGAATAACTTTCAATAAATGACGGATAAATATATTTATCTTTTAGATCTATGACAAGAGAGTTGGCGGGAATGGTAACATTTTTTCCTACCGATACTACTTTTCCGTTATGGATGAGAAGCGTGCCATTGGTGATTACATGAGTAGGCGTAACATAAACGGTCGCGTTTGTAAAAGCCGTAAGGTTGTTATTTTCTTCCTTAACGCCATCATTTTTTGGAAAATAGTCCTGAGCGCCTGCCGTACTGAAAAAGCTTAGGCATACCAAGAGTAATAAGAATTTTTTCATCAGTTGAGAATTGAATAATCAGTCATTAAATATAATAAGCCTAATTGGTTTTGTCTTTCAATTGAAAATGTTTAACATCATCTTATGAGAAATAAAAGGAAGCCCTATGAGTTCCAATGAGAAATCCGGAGTTCCGAATAATTTTATTTATCAATTCTTACGTCTTAACTACTATATTGGTTTATCCTCAAAATAATTCACCACCAAAGCCACCATATAACTATAACTCATAATACCCTTGGATTGATTATTTGCCTTTAGAAATTGATCCCAGAATGCCTTGGAGATATTTTCAAACGGATTCTTATAGCTGTCCCAAAATTCCCGCATCTCTCTATAGCTCTCCAAAATTCCAAAGTTAATAGTTGGAAGTATCTCTTCGTACACCTTAATATCACGTCTCGCGATCTCGTTGACACAGTAGCGTAGTGCAAATATATAACCGGTGTATTGTATATAGGGATCATCGTTGTGCAGCGCAGCTAAAGTAGCGATAAAATTGGCTTCATTCTCAGCAGCATAGCCTATTTGGTGAGCCTGTTCGTGACAGCTCACCACCGGAAATTTGTAAGTTTTTATCAATCGGTTTACCTGTGCTTCTCCGGTCAACGGATTAAAATAACCACTATAACCCAAATAGGTTAGCCCCAGGCTCCAGGTACTTTTCTTGATACTTTTAGGGGAATAATGCAGATTTGGATATTCTTTTTCCAGGTTTTGATAGCCATTGATCGACTTCTCAAAAATTTCTTGATGAGTGTAAGGAATATCGATTTTAGTGCTGTCAGCATAGCCTAATTGGCGATGTAATTCGTTGGATTTTGCAATGAGTCGATGCGTAGTGTTCAGTAATTCCTCGGTGGTGTAGTCTTTCTCGAGGCCCAGAGTGGTGTTGAGGGGAACCCGGTAATAATTAAGTCCCCACATAATATTGAACAAAAAGTAGATAATGGATAATGCTGCCGTTATATCCAAAGCGAATAAGAAAGGTTCACGGCCTATTCTTCTTATATTTTTGAATAACCATCGAAAGAGAAAAATGATTAGCAAAGCATAAATTATATCTCCGATCGAAAATGGGATCCATCCAAAAACATAACGCGATATTTTGCCGATGTACGGGTAAATACCCTGACTGTAATAGGTTTCAATAAATTGTGGGAAACGCTTTAAAATATGCAATGCAATGTACTGTATTGGTAGAAGAAGAGTTAAAATTACCTTTGTCCTTTTTTGCATCTATCAAACATACAAAGAATTCTTTTATCTATTATTTTCGGTGAGGCTTATAAAAGGTTAATTTTGTAATAGAATTGAAACTTCTTTTTTTGACCATATCGAGATTAAATCAACCAAAATTTATACCCGTATTTCGGGGAAACCACTATGAACGATGCTATAAGAAAACTTGAACCCACTGCTCTTTGGAATTATTTTGCAGACCTGAACGCCGTACCCAGGCCTTCTAAAAAGGAAGAACGGGTTATTCAGTTCATGAAAGATTTTGGAACGGATCTAGGATTGGAAACCATGGAGGATGAAGTTGGAAATGTGATAATTCGAAAACCGGCGACTGCAGGGATGGAAGATCGTATGTCCCTTGTGTTGCAATCCCATCTTGATATGGTACATCAAAAAAATAGCGATACCGAATTCGATTTTAACACCCAGGGTATAGAGATGTACATCGACGGAGATTGGGTACGTGCAAATGGCACGACTTTGGGTGCCGATAATGGTCTGGGTGTGGCGACAATTATGTCCATCCTGGCTAGTGAAAACATCCCACATCCTGCTATCGAAGCTTTGTTTACCATAGATGAAGAAACCGGAATGACCGGAGCGATGGGCCTGAAAGGTGGAATATTAAAAGGAGACATTTTATTGAATCTGGATACCGAAGAAGACGATGAAATTGGCGTTGGTTGTGCAGGAGGCATAGATGTTACGGCGACTGGAATTTACAACGAAGTTGACGCATCCACCGAAGCACAGGCATATACGATTACAGTGAAAGGACTTCAAGGAGGCCATAGCGGAATGGACATTAGCAAAGGATTTGGAAATGCAAACAAGTTGATGAACCGTTTATTGGCTGCCAATCAGGATATCCTGGCTATCGTTGAAATATCCGGTGGCAGTTTGAGAAATGCTATCCCCAGGGAAAGTGTCGCCACGGTTGTGGTTACCACTGAAAATATTTCGGCATTCGTTTCAAAAATGGAGGCCACACAATTTGACATTATTGAAGAGTTTAAATTATTAGAGCCCGATCTTTCTATCAGTACTGAAAAAACAGAACTTCCGAATAGGGTAATGCGAGCCGAGGACCAATCGATTTTTGTTAATGCTATCTACGGGGCTCATAATGGCGTTTTCCGAATGAGTCCGACCGTTGAAGACCTGGTGGAAACGTCGAATAATATCGCCAGGATCACGGTGAAAGACGGATCCATAAAAATTGAATGCCTGACTCGATCGTCGGTTGAATCTTCCAAAAATGATATGGCAAATTCCTTAAAAGCTGTGTTTGAACTAGCCGGATACCAGGTTACTTTATCCGGATCCTATCCGGGTTGGGCACCTAATATGGCTAGTCCTATATTAAAGGTACTCGATTCGTTATATGAAAAAATGAACGGAAAGAAGGCAAAGGTGGCGGCCTGTCACGCGGGGCTTGAATGTGGTATTTTGGGCCAAAATTATCCTGAGATGGACATGATCTCCTTTGGACCCACTATCAAAGGCGCACACTCACCGGATGAAAGAGCCAGTATATCTTCAACCCGAAAATACTGGGCGTTTGTTCTGGAGATCTTAAAGAATATTCCAAAAAAATAATGATAACGTTATAAAAATTTCAATATAAATAAACCTCCATATCAGTTCGACATGGAGGTTTCTTCATTGAAATAAGTTCGCTTATTCCGGTATAAATATATCTACCAACTCCAGCTCAAAAATCAGATCTGCATTTGGCAGTATCACGTTTGGTATTCCTTGCTGACCATAGGCTAAATGCGACGGTATATAGAGTATGGTTTTATCACCAACGCTCATTTGTAAAAGTCCTTCTCTAAAGCCCGGAACCAATCGGGCTTCCTTGCTATAATCGCTTACGGTAGGGCCGTATAATCCACGAGCCAGTTTCTTCGAGTCCACAACATCATACTTTTCAGCGATTTCAAGAACATTCGTATCGAATAAAGCGCCATCGGTAAAGTAACCAATATAGTTCATTCGAATTTTGCTTCCTTCTTCCGGCTTTATGCCTTTTCCTTTGTGTCTCCAAAACATCTTAAGTCCGGAAGGCAATTCTTCGGCTAGTTCCTTGTGATCGTTCAATTCTCTGGCTTTAGCTGCTGCTACTATAGACAACCGTTCTTCTCGTTCTTTTTTCGCCAATTCTATTTTCTCCATTTCCGAAGTAAAAGAAGGAACTGTAATCCCTTTATTTATAATATTTACTTCTTGAATCACAATGGCCTCCACCGGCTTATCTCCTGGTTTGGTGGTTTCGACCCCACCTATGGAATCAACAATCTCCTGACCGAGTACAATTTCACCAAAAATAGTGTGTCTTCCATCCAGCCAAGGCGTTTCTTTCAGTGTGATGAAAAACTGACTTCCATTGGTTGCAGGGCCACCGTTGGCCATAGAAAGTAGTCCTTTCCTGGAGTGTTTTAGCGTGTCTACAAACTCATCAGGAAAACGGTAGCCAGGATTCCCGGAACCATTAGCCAGATGATCACCACCTTGTATCATAAAGTCCTTCATTACACGATGGAAAGTAAGATTATTATAGAAAGGTTTCCCTTTGAAGACAGAATCGACCATTGGGTGCTTGCCTTCTGCCAATTCAATAAAATTGGCCACGGTCAATGGAGTAGCTTCATAATAGAATTTCGCGACAAAGGTACCTTTGTTGGTTACAAATTCGGCATACAAACCATTTTCTAAGTTTGGATACTTCGATTTACACGATGTCATAGAAACAGTCAGCATTAACAGAAACAGTAATAGGATTTTTTTCATTTCTTAAATATTAATTATCTATAGTTTGTATGGTCTTAAGGGTCACTGTACTTTGTACCGGAACATTGGTTCCTAGTTTATTCTCTATTCCGTAGTACCCGTAAGCTTTGAAAGATGGGAATAAAAAAGTCACCGTTTCTCCAGCCTTCATAAGCTTCAAGCCATCTCGTATGCCTGAAATAAGCTCTTGGTTAGTTTGGTCGATCTTATAATTCTGCAGACCGTTATCTTCTTTTGAAAGAACCACATCTCCGTTTAATTTCTTAATATCGTAGGTAAAAGTGACAGCGTCGCCTATTTGCGGGAATTGGGTGGAAATAGAGTCTTTTGAATTATAGTAATACCAGAAACCGCTTTCGGATGATAGATATTCGGTTTCACCATTTTGTTCAATAATAGCTTCTATCACAGCTTGTTCCTGATCAAAGATCTTTTTATTCCGTTCTACCGATTCTTTTATAAAACTTCCGGAAGTACTTTTAACAGGACGGCGTGCCTCGGGACTTTTACAAGAAGCAACAAAAATCGTCAATAAACTTAGTAATAGCAGGCTACGAAGCATTAATCAGGGCATTTTTATAGTTGGGCAATATACTAATAAAATCGGTTATAGTGAGTTCCAATGATTTGTCACTGCGTCCTCCCGCCGCATTAATGTGACCCCCGCCATTAAAATGATTCCGTGCAAAATCGTTAACGGAGAAACTTCCGTTGCTTCTTAAAGAGATCTTCGTTATACCCTCCTGTTTGTTTTCAATAAAAATAGCGGCAAATACAATTCCTTTTATAGATAGAGCATAGTTCACGAACCCTTCGGTGTCACCTTTTCTGAATTTATTATCATCCAATTCTTCTTGCGAAATTGAAATGTAAGCGGTTCGATATTCAGGAAGGATCTCCAAATTTTTAAGTGCCACCCCTAATAGTTTCAGTTTATCGGGACTATTGGTATCGTATATATTTTGATGGATCTCGCTATTATCGGCACCACTTTCCATGAGTTTTGCAATCACATTATGCGTCGTTGCTGTTGTAGCCTGGAAGCGAAAAGACCCGGTATCTGTCATAATTCCGGCATATAAATTGGTCGCGATCTCAGGAGAAAGCTCAACCACACCATTCAGGGCTTCAATAAAATGATAGACCATTTGAGAAGTAGAACTCATCGTTATGTCACTGTAAGTTACGACGGCATAATCGTCTGGTTGCGGGTGATGATCTATCATGACAAAGTCGACCGTAGCTTTTTCCAATAATTCAGTAAGGTCGCCTGTCCGGTTCAAGGCATTAAAATCCATGGTGAAGATAATTTCGGCTTTTTGAATGGTCTCCCTAACTTCTTGGGTGTCTTTATCGTAGGTAATTACATCATCACAGCCCGGCAGCCATTTTAGAAACCCCGGAAAATCATTGGGCATGACCACTTTAGTATTGTGGCCCCGCCCTTTTAAGAAATGGTAAAGTCCTAAACTAGCACCAATAGCATCCCCATCGGGGTTTTTGTGCCCTACGATCGCTATACGTTTCGGGCTTTCCAGCAGTTTTGTTATAGTTTGAATCGTTTCTTCATTCATAAGCGGTGCGAAGATACAATTTGATACTATCTGTTCAAAAAAAATAATGTACGTTTGCACCAAATTTTAAGTCTACCATGAGAACAGATAGAACATTTACCATGTTAAAGCCTGACAGCGTTGAAAAAGGTAACGTAGGGGCTATTTTGGAAAAAATTACGGCAGCCGGATTCAGAATTGTTGCTTTGAAGTTAACACAAATGACCGTTGCTGATGCTGAAGCTTTTTATACGGTTCACAATGAACGTCCGTTCTTTAGAGAATTGGTTGAGTATATGACCCGTGGCGCAATTGTGGTGGCTATTCTTGAAAAAGATAACGCTGTTGAGGATTTCCGATCATTAATAGGAGCTACCAATCCGGCCGAAGCTGCGGAAGGAACCATCCGTAAGTTGTATGCTGCTTCCATTGGAGAAAACGCTGTACATGGTAGTGATAGCGATGAGAACGCCGAAATTGAAAGTCAGTTTCATTTTTCGGAGAGAGAGATATTCTAATATTTTCTGAAAGATATATTATGACGAACCGCTCGCTTTAGGCGGTTTTTTATTACCGCAATACCAATTTAGTCACCAATTCTTTCCCTAGCTCATCATTCAAAAGTTTGATGATCTTTTCTTTTCCATAACTCAGTTCTTCTCGAAGAACCGATGAACTCAACCGCACATAGAGCGTATCCCGCTCTAATAATACATGAGTCGTATATTTCGAAATAGCATTGCCCATCACACTGTGCCAGGCCTGTTGTGCAGAGACTTTATTCAAGCCTTTTTGTAGTTTACGGCTGGAGGAAATGAAGTTTTTTAAGACATCACCTAAGGAAGAATTTTCTGTGCTGCGTTTTACCATTATTAGTGTTATAGTGTATTAGTATGTTGGTGTATTTGATTATTTATTTTCCAATTTTATTCATTATTCATTACTCACAACCCAAATATCTTATAGGATTGTTTAACTTTTTTAACTATCTCTTCGGTACGTTCTGCATGGGTATCGGTTATAAACAATTGCCCGAAATTTTCATTGTCCACTAAGGTAATGATTTGCGCAACACGTTCATCGTCCAATTTGTCAAAAATATCATCCAGCAACAGTATGGGCTTTATTCCTTTTTGCATCTTTATAAGATCGAATTGCGCTAGTTTCAAAGCGATCAGATACGACTTTTGCTGGCCTTGGGATCCAAATATTTTGATAGGATGCCCGTCAATCTCAAACACCAGATCGTCCTTGTGTACACCAAAATTGGTATACTGTGTCAGTCTGTCCTTTTGTATGTTCTCGGTTAAAAGAGACAGCAGATCCATGTCTTGCAACTGGCTCCGATACACTAAATTCACCCTTTCTTCTCCATTGGAAATTACTTTATACCGGCTCAGGAAAATCGGCAGAAAAGATTCCAAAAAACCGATTCGTTTATCGTGAATCACACTCCCAAAGTCCTGTAACTGTTGGTTATAAATATCCAGTGTATCTTGATCATAGGTGTTATTGAGCGCGAAGTATCTAAGCAATGAGTTGCGTTGACCCAATACTCTGTTGTATTTTATAAGTATCTGTAAATAATTTGGGTCGCTCTGTGAGATGACCCCATCGATAAACTTTCGTCGCGTTTCACTTCCTTCAGTTATCAAATCTCTATCGGATGGTGAAATGATAACAAGTGGTAAAAAGCCAATGTGCTCACTTAATTTCTCATACGCCTTCCCATTGCGTTTTATCAATTTTTTTTGCGATCTTTTGGCACTCACTACTATTTTTTCTGATCGCTCATCTTTTTCATAATAACCCTCTATAACGAAGAAATCGGAACCGTGTTTTATGTTTTGAGTGGTGATAGGATTGAAGTAGCTTTTTCCAAAGGATAAATGATAGATCGCATCCAGTGCGTTGGTCTTTCCAACACCGTTCTTTCCTACAAAACAGTTGATTTTTGGATCGAACTCGAATTTTTGTGATTCGAAGTTTTTGTAATTCAATAATGATAATTTTTGTAAAATCATCGTTTATAGGGAGTTGCTATTTATGTGTCTGTGTATTATTTATGAAATATTCTTGAAAATAAGACAATGCAAATTATTGATTTTTCTCTTTTAAATTGTAATAAAAACTTTATTTTTGCGCTTCATTAAACCATTGAATATGGCAACCTACAAGAAAAGAGGTTATAAACCGAAAACAAAAGCTGAGAAGGAATTAGAATTGGAAGACGGGAGCGCAACCGCTGAGGTGTTTAAGACCTTAGATGAAGGAGCCTCGAAGACAGAAGCTTGGGTAGAGAAGAACCAAAAGGTCATTTTTGGTATTGTGAGTGTAGTGGCCCTTTGTGTACTTGGATATCTATTATACCAAAAGTATTATCAAGAACCCCAACAATTGGAGGCTTCTAACGAAATGTTCCAGGCACAATCATTTTTTACTGAAGCCTTAGATGCTACCACTGGTAAGGATTCTCTATACAATCTCTCATTGAACGGAAGAGCCGGTAAATACGGTTTTGTGGATATCGCCGATAAATACAGTGGGACCGATGCCGGTAATCAAGCGAATTATTATGCCGGGATGGCGTATTTGAATATTAAAAAATATCAAGAGGCCATCAATTATCTGGATAAATATAAAGGCGGGGACGAAATGACAGGGCCTTTGGCAAAAGGCGCGATTGGAGATGCTTTTACGCAATTGAATCAACCGGATGAAGCATTGAAATATTATCAGGAAGCCGCATCCATGCGTTCGAATGATGTGACAACCCCTCGTTTTTTACTTAAGGCCGGAATTACAGCTCTCGGCCTGGGGAAGGCGGATGTAGCTTTAAAACATTTTACCACTATTACTGAAGAATATGAAGAATCAACCGAAGCTGTAAAAGCAAGAATCTATAAAGGTCAGGCCGAAGCAATGCAATAGAAATGGCAACTTCAAATAAAAATTTATCCACATACGATAAAACAATGATCCCGAACGCGAAGAACTTTCGGTTTGGGATCGTAGTTTCTGAATGGAATCCCGATATCACCCAAGGAATGTTCCAGGGTGCTTTTGATGCCATCCTCGATTGCGGCGGTATTAAAGAAAATATCGTTCGCTGGAACGTTCCCGGGAGCTTCGAATTAATATACGGCTGTAAGCAAATGGCGAAGAGTTACGATATGCTGGATGCCATCATCGCAATGGGCAGTGTGATCAAGGGTGAGACCAAACACTTTGATTACGTCTGCGAAGCTGTGACCCAAGGAATAAAAGACCTGAATGTTAGTGGTGACATTCCTGTAATTTTCTGTATCCTCACCGATGATAACCTTCAACAGGCCATAGACCGTAGTGGCGGCAAACATGGAAATAAAGGGACAGAAGCTGCTATTGCAGCGATAAAAATGGCTCAATTACGTAAGGATTCGAAATTTTAAAATTCCTTGTTTCTTTATTTTTCATTGTTAACAATTTTTAAGAAATGTGTCACGGCATTGTTTTTGATTTTGAGTAACTTTGAAATTGAAGATAATGGGAATACTAAAAACACGTAAGAACAAAAAGTTTAATTACGAACCGAGGTATTATAAATCGTCTAAAGAAGGAAGTCCATTTGAAATGGAGCACATATTCGATAAATATCGAAAGACTGTGGGAAGTGAAGGTGGCTGGAAAACCAAATTTGGAAATGCAATTCAAGACCTTCGAGTAGGGTCTGATCGTCGAGGAAGACTCACCATCATTGCTGTAATTTTAATACTCATTTTATTGTTTCTGTATATAATTGACTTCGATTTAACTATTTTTACCTAAGCCCTTTCAATGGCAGATATCATTCAGTTATTACCCGATCACGTTGCCAACCAAATCGCGGCAGGAGAAGTGGTGCAACGTCCGGCTTCCGTAGTAAAGGAATTACTAGAAAATGCCATAGATGCGAATGCCACAGAAGTAAAATTGGTGATAAAAGATGCCGGGAAAACGTTGATACAAGTCATTGATAATGGGGATGGAATGAGCGATACCGATGCTCGTCTCAGCTTTGAACGTCACGCGACTTCCAAAATTAAAACGGCAGACGATCTTTTCAATATACACACTAAAGGATTTCGGGGTGAGGCATTGGCTTCCATAGCCGCAATTGCTCATGTCGAGTTGAGAACCAAAACTCATTCTTCGGAAATAGGCACAAAAATTACCATTGAAGGGAGTGAGGTAACCTCTCAAGTGTCTGCCGTTGTTCCCAATGGCGCTACAATTTCAGTAAAAAATCTTTTTTACAATATACCGGCACGCCGTAACTTTTTAAAAAGCAATACCGTGGAGTTTCGTCATATTATTGACGAATTTCATCGCATTGCTTTAGCACATCCGCAAGTTGCATTTGTGATGATCCATAACGGGAGTGATGTTTTTAATCTTCCATCCAGCAATGTAAGACAGCGTATAGTGAATATCTTCGGAAATAAAACCAATGAAAAATTGGTGCCCGTCTCTGAAGAGACCGATATCGTAAAAGTAAGTGGCTTTATTTTCAAGCCAGAATTCGCCAAAAAGAGTAGGGGGGAACAATTTTTTTTTGTGAATGACCGTTTTATCAAAAGCCCCTATTTACACCATGCCATGTCCACTGCATTTGAGGGATTGGTGAAAGACAACAGCCATCCGGGGTATTTTCTATTCCTGAACGTGGATCCCAAATCTATCGATATCAATATTCATCCTACCAAGACAGAGATCAAATTTGAAGATGAGCACACCATCTATGCCATGCTGCGGGCGACTGTAAAACACAGTTTAGGGCAGTTTAGCGTTGCGCCGGTCCTGGATTTCAACAAAGAGGGCGATTTCGATACACCCTACGCTTACAGCAAGAAATCGCCTGTGAATCCTTCCATTGATGTGGATAGAAGTTTTAATCCGTTTGAGGAAGACTCAAAATCTAGGCATGGGAATGGTCATTTCGCTATGAAGAAGCAGAAATCATCTTCCCGGGAATCGCTGTATACCGAATTGCAGGAAAGCGGTCTATCTCAAGGAACTTCTTCTGTTCTCGGATTGAGTTCATTCGAGGTGGAGTTGGAAAGCGAAGTAATTAC
>SMXJ01000034.1 GCA_004356305.1 Bacteroidota bacterium
AAACGCCTTTCAAAATAAGGCTTTGTAGTTGTTTTTTATGTGTGTCGTATCTGTTAGTTCTGTAGAGGCTACACTCCAATACAAAAATTAGCGAAGATATTCCCCAGCAGGTCATCATTGGTGATCTCACCGGTGATCTCCCCAAAGTGATATAAAGCCTGTCGAATGTCAATAGCCAACAGGTCCCCGCTCAGGTCAGAATCGATCCCTTCCTGTACTTTATAAATTTCTTCCAATGCTTTAAGTAAGGCGTCATAATGTCTTGTATTTGTGACTATTGTTTCATTATTACGCAGTGCTCCGGTATTGATAAAGTCAAGGAGGGTGGCTTTGAGTTCGTCCACGCCTTCCCCGGTTTTGGCGGACATTAATTGGAGATCAACGATTGTTGATTGAAGGTTTTTGATTTGTTCTTCGGAAATTTCATCAACCTTGTTTGCGATAACAACCAATTGCTTCTGTGGAAAACGATTCTTTATTTTCTCGATCTCAGCGTTGACACCATTCACCGAGAACTTTTCACTTTTCACTATGCTTGCGTCAAGCAGTAACACCACAACCTGCGCCTGCTCCATCTTCTCAAAGGTCTTCCGTATTCCCAATCCCTCAACTAAATCTTCAGTTTCGCGAATTCCGGCGGTATCGATAAACCGAAAGTTGATACCCCCAATGGTGATCTCGTCTTCTATGCTATCGCGTGTGGTTCCCGGAATCTCACTAACAATGGCGCGGTCTTCATTCAAGAGGGCATTCAGCAGCGTTGATTTCCCCACATTGGGCTCTCCAACTATGGCAACGGGAATTCCGTTCTTCAACACGTTACCGGTGGCGAAGGAATCTATCAATCGTTTCAGAACAACCGTTATCTTCTTAATCAATTTCTGAAATTCCTCCCGGTTGGCAAACTCTACGTCTTCTTCAGAAAAATCGAGTTCCAATTCAATTAGAGAGGCAAAATTAAGTAGTTGTTCTCTCAGCTCTTTTATTTCCGATGAGAATCCACCTCGCATCTGCTGAATGGCCAATTGATGACTTGCAGCACTGTCGCTGGCTATCAGGTCTGCTACGGCTTCTGCCTGACTCAGATCCATCTTTCCGTTTAAGAATGCGCGTAGGGTAAACTCACCGGCTTTGGCCATCCGGCACCCTTTCCGAAGGCATAGTTGTATGATTTCCTGCTGAATATAATTACTACCGTGACAGGAGAGCTCAACCACATCCTCACCTGTATAACTGCTAGGGTTTTTAAAGAGTGTGGCCAGTACTTCATCGATCACCCGGTCCCTGTCTTTTATATGGCCTAAATGCACGGTATGCGTATTCTGTTTCATCAATTCTTTTCCGGAAACTGATTCAAATATTTCTGAAGCAATTGAGATGGCCTCGACTCCTGAAAGTCTGATAATAGCGATCGCACCTGCTCCGGCAGGCGTCGCCAATGCTACTATGGTGTCGTCGTGCTTCATTGCCTAAAAGTAAACAATTCCCGCGAAGGCGGGAACCTCATATTAGCTGGAATCTTCTCATTGTAACAATTCCATAATCCGACGACGAATAGAGTATAACCTCAAAAAATCGATCAAAATGGAAGTTTTAAATCATACAACTAAAAGAACCGATACCTCTCTATTGGTAATAACGCATTTATCACAGTTATTGACATATATCACTGGCTTTGGTGGTCTTATTGTTCCTTTAGTACTTTGGTTGACCCAAAAAGACAAAGTGGAAGGAATGGACGTACACGGGAAGGCTATTGTCAACTTTCAACTCACATTGATACTCATCGCTATTTTGAGCATTCCGGGCATCTTATTATTTGGTTTAGGAATTTTAGGTTTGATCTTTGTGGGAATCGTTGGTTTTATCATTCCCATAGTGAATGCTGTTAAAGCCAATAACGGCGAATCACCCAGTTATTTTGCTACGATCCGTTTTATAAAATAGAAAGTCAATTCTACAAAATAAAAAATCTGCCCGAAAAGCAGATTTTTTTTCTATTATATCAATACTCACATCTTACGACTAATTGTTCAGCATCACCGGCATCACCAACATCGTCACTTGCTCTCCTTCATCCAATCCATCGCCGGGAGTCAATATACCCGCACGGTTGGGAAGTGACATCTCCAATGAAATTGTATCACTGGTCAGGTTGCTCAACATTTCGGTCAAGAATCGCGAGTTGAAGCCTATTTCCATATCATCCCCCTGGTAGTCGCAGGTCAAACGCTCATCCGCTTTGTTGCTGTAATCAATATCCTCGGCGGAAACATTGAGTTCGGCTCCGGCTATTTTCAATCGGATCTGATGGGTTGTTTTATTACTAAAAATACTCACACGACGAACCGAGTTTAAAAATTGATTTCGGTCGATGGTGAGTTTGTTCGGATTTTCCTTTGGGATCACCGCCTCATAATTAGGATATTTCCCATCGATCAACCGACACACCATTTCGGTATGGTTAAAAGTGAACTTGGCGTTGCTTTCGTTATACTCGATGGTTACCATATCCTCGCTTCCCGTTAGAATTCCTTTGATAAGATTGAGTGGCTTTTTAGGCATAATGAATTCTGCATCTTGTTTCGCTTTAATATCGGTTCGGGTGTATTTTACCAGCTTATGGGCATCGGTGGCCACAAAGGTCAGGTCTTCGGTGGAAAATTGAAAGAACACCCCGCTCATTACGGGACGTAAGTCATCGTTGCCGGCAGCAAAAATGGTTTTGTGTATGGCGGTTGCCAATATATCTCCCTGTATCTCAGTTACGCTTGGATCACTCAACTCCACAGCACTTGGAAAATCCTCTCCGTTCGCATACGCCAGAGAATATTTTCCGTGATTAGAACTTATTTCAATGGTATTATTGTCTTCGACAGTGAATGTTAGCGGTTGTTCAGGGAAGGTCTTTAAGGTATCCAATAACAGTCTGGCCGGGATGCAAACATTCCCTTTTTCATTACTTTCAACTTCGAGTTTTGAAGAAATGGTTGTTTCCAGATCGGATGCCGATACAGTCAATGATTTTCCATCCAGATCGAACAGGAAATTGTCCAATATTGGCAAGGTGTTATTAGCGTTGATGATGCCCCCAAGCATCTGTAATTCTTTTAGTAAATAAGAGCTTGATACAATAAATTTCATTTATGTTATTTTCAAAAAATGTTGATTTCTTTACACTGAACAAACGCATTCAGCTTATTACAAATATATCCTAAATGCCTTGGTTGTTAAAACAAACTTATCAACATTTTAGGCTGATGGATCGGTCGAAATAACCGCATATCTTCTTTTACGGATAAATCTAAAGAAAATTCCGAATAGAGCCAACACTGCAAGAGGTAAAAGCAAATTAATGACTTGCCATTGGGTTCTTTTATCGGCTGTTCTTTGTGGATCCAGGAAGGGCACGGCAATTTCCTTGCTACGAATGTTTATAAGTCCACTGTCATCCAAAAGATAATTTACCGTATTGAGTAAAAATTCTTTATTTCCATAGAAAGTATTCGTCCATTTATCAAAGCCCAATTCTAAAGGCCTGCTACGGTCCAACTGGTTCCTGATCACATCTCCATCGCTTATCACTACCATTTTGGTCGGGACACTTTTTTCTTTATCTTCAGAAATACGGAAAGGCTTGACCCTGTTGGCATATACCGAAGGAAACTCGCCTTCGATCAAAACTGCCATAGGAATTTGTCCTCCATTGAATTCTTGAGGGGAGGGTCCGTCATTCACGATTTTCAGGTACTCCGGAATCTCTTTATCAATATTGATTTCGACGGGCAACCCTACAATTTTACTAAAGGATGATGATCTTAGCAGTATGGTTTTTTTCAATGCGTTCGGCAAGGTATCGATGGTACTGACATAGTCAAATTTCACGGCTTCAATATTGGTTGTTATCGGGTGTTCGCTATTCTTTGAAGACAAAGGACTGTATAGCCAGGGATAACGGTTATATTGAGCATCTCTTTCCTGTCCGGAGGCTAGTACAATGAAGGCGGAAGGCACGGCTTTTATCAAATTGCTATTTACCCGCACACCATATTTGAAAAAGAAATCATTTAAGCCGAGATCCAGACTAAAAATGAAGGAATTACCGCTCACCGTATCCAACTTTTGTACGGTTGCATCGATCATCCAAAGCGAAGCTCCACCATTCATGGTATATTGATCCAGCACATATTTCTCGTTTTCGGTAAAAGCCTGTTGCGGTTGCGCTATCACTAATAGATCATAGCCCATAAGAGTCCGCAACGTACGTTGTGGATTAACAGAGACTGAATCCATTGTAAATTTACCGATATAATAGTATTCACGAAGGGTTTTGATCAAATCGGCTATATAGCGGTCGTCCAATTCGGAATTGCCTTTTAGAACGGCTATTTTACGTCTCTTGGGTTGTGTGAGTTTGCTAAAACCATCGGCAAAAGCATATTCGAGATTTTGAATCGAATTATTCACGCGTTCTTCGGCGCTAGCGCCCAGGGTGTTTTTTAGCAATGGGATGGGTACGGTCCTTTCATTAAAATAGGCCAGGGCCCATGGATAGACAGTTTCGGTACTGATCTTACCATTTTCACGTATTTCAACCTGTGCTCCTTTTAAGCCAAGTTTTACCATTTGTTGTTGAATGGCGTTACGAGATTCAGTATCCTCCAACGGATCGATAAACCGATATTTTATATTCGAGTTATACGCGGAAAATTCTTTCAACAATTGTTCGGTCTCTATTTTCAATCGTTTAAATTCTGTAGGTAATTTACCCTCTAAAAAAATATCGATAGCCAGAGGTGTATCCACTGAAGCAATGGTGGTTTTAGCTGCTTCAGACAGGGTAAATCGTTTGTCCTGGGTAAGGTCGAAGCGTTTATATACAAACTCACTTAACCAATTAATTGCGAATACACAAACGAGCGTGATGACGAGGAGTTGTACGTTCTTTTTGTTTTTCAGCATCACTCTTCTTTCAGTTTTATAAAAGTGAATACTAAAAATATAGTCGCCACACTCAAAAAATAAATTATATCGCGGGTATCCAACACTCCCCGGGCTATACTGTTAAAGTGGGCTTTCATTCCGAAGTTTGAAAGATCGATCGAAGTAGCTATAGTGGAAATCCCTTCGAATCCAAAATAAAGTACAAAATTCAAAAACA